>CAYLSJ010000016.1:0-10537 GCA_964386655.1 uncultured Candidatus Bathyarchaeia archaeon
ACAAGAAAACACGATTCGAAAACATGAAATTCGACACACAAGAGCGCATCACAGACTACGGCATACCAAAAACCATGCTACACCAAATCATACAAGAAGGCACCGCGTTCTGTACTTCAGGATGCCCAGAATGCAACCGCCCGTACTATAACGAAAGACCGAGCGGACCAATGTATAACTACCCGAGACAGCCACTGTCATATGAAATAAGCGAAATAATGAAGCAGCTAAACGAAGGATAAACCATTGGACACATGGTACCTCCTCGGCGCCCAAGCCCAAGGCAGCATCATCAACCTAAAATTCTACAACCCAGCAACAAACGAACTCCAAACATTCACAGACAACTCCTACAAACCCTACTTCTTCCTTCCCCACCCACTCAGCCAAGGAGACCAAGAAAAAGTGCGCAGCCTCCACGGCGAAACCGAAATAGTCAAAAAAACCGACCTATACACAAACGAGCCCAAAGAAGTAACAAAGATAAAACTGTACAGACCCGATTTCCTGAAGAAAGCCATAAACAAGTTTGAAAACGCATGGGAAACCGAAATCGAATACCCTCACAGCTACGCTTATGACCACGGCTTAATCTTCGGCGCACAACACACCATAACCGAAGACAAACATTTCACACCATCACTAAGCCTCACCCCAGACCAGAAAGCCCAGTTCAACACACTCTTCGGACAACTCAAAGACACAGACCCGTCAAAGTACAGCCAACTCGAACGCTGGTTCGCCGTACTCAACCAACCCGTGCCTCAAGTCAAACCAGAGATACTCGGCATGAGCGGAGAGACAAGCCCTGAAAAATACTTTTCCACATTCACACTGTCAAAAATAGCCAACCTACCCGTCCCCTTCACGCATGCCTCACGAGGCGTAAGCACATGGCTAAAATCAATAATACACGACTACCTCAGAAGAAACAACATCCTCATACCCACATCAACCGAGCTACGCAGAGGCTTGGAAACCCACGAAGTACCCGGCGCCCTAACCATCACACCTAAAAGCGGAGTATACTTCAACACAGTAGTAGCAGACTTCGAGAGCCTCTACCCCAGCTGCATCGACAGCTACAACCTCAGCTACGAAACAGTCGACTGCAGCCACGAAGAATGCAAGACCAACAAGGTATCAGAGACAGGACACTATGTATGCACAAAGAGAAGAGGATTCCTAGCCGCACTTGTGGGCGCTCTCAAAGACTTACGCATCCACTGGCTCAAACCTCTAACAAAACACACGTCGCTTTCAGAAACGGAACGCCGCCAAGCCGAAATCACAGCCAAAATGCTGAAACTTCTCACAGTCTCCAGCTACGGTGTCTCAGTTCGAATTCATGGCTTAGCCTGTCCCCCATTAGCCGAGTCAATCACCGGTTACGGACGCTGGGCGCTTCAAAACGCATGGAGCCTAGCAGAACAGAACGGACTACACCCAGTTTACGGAGACACAGACTCACTTTTCCTCGAAAACGCTCCCATGGAGAAGGTTGAATCCCTCACGCGTACAGTCAAGCAACAACTGCGTTTAGATTTGGCAGTTGAAAGACGCTACTCGATATGCGTCTTATCAGCGGCTAAAAAAGCCTACTTGGGCATCCTGCCCGACGGCACACCTGACCTAAAAGGATTAACAGCCATAAAATCAAACGCGCCAAGCTCCATTCAGAACGTGTTCAAGAACTGCGTCAAAGAACTCAGCACAGTCAAGAACGCAGAGGAATACGAGCAAGCGAAAGTTAAGATAGCCGCAATAGTTGAAAATGCCATCAGAGACCTACGTGATCGAAAATTCGAACTCAAAGACATGATTTTCTCAGTGAAGCTCTATCATGACCCACGAGAGAAGCTAATGGCTAAGGTTTTGCCTCAGCCTTACCAATGTGCCAAGCAACTCATTGACTCTGGCAAGCAGATTAAGGGAAATGACACCGTTGACTTCATCAAAGTCAAACCGTTCGCTTACCAAGGAAGGGAATTCACAGTGAAACCAGCTGGCGTTGTGAAGAATACTTTAGAAGTCAATGTTGAAGACTATGTTCGCAATCTGACAACTGCTCTGAATCAGACGTTTAAACCCATGGGTATAAGCTTCAAGACTGACGCTCTAAAAAAGATAACTGACTGGTTTGGTTAATGAGCTAGCTCTGTTTTCCTTTTGGCTTGTCTCAAGTCTTCATTATCTGCTTGATGAATTCAGGATAGATGATGATGAACACTCGGGAACTGTGGAAAACGAAACTGAATTAAACGTCAACATATAAAACCGATTTGGTATGAGAGGAGACGTTATTGCCTCAGGAAAATGTGCGTGGAATCTTCGGCTTCATCTTGGACTTGCTTAACTGGTTGAGAATCTATCGACAGAGGGATTTTTGGATGCAGATTGTGGCTGCGCTTCTTGGCGTACTGCTCTGGATTCTCATACTTCCACCTGAATCTGTGGCTGGCGCGACTGCAGCGTTCCCCTCAGTTGCTTTTTTGAGTTTCATCATGACTAACATTGTTTGGGCTGCTGTAAGGAAGCCTTACTCGTGCATTATAGGTAGCTCTGTTGGATACGGTCTATACAACCTTGCAGTTGGTGCAATCGTTTATCCCCTTTCTTTAGTGGAGCTTGTCACGTATGTTGCATTGGGTTTGGTTTGTGGTTTTGTGTTCTCGTGGTTTGCCTTCTTCATTCTCAATATGATTGGTTTGATCAAAATGGAAAGAAGAAAGCAAGAACAGGGCAGTAGAGTCTCCGATAATGCTCAGAAACCTAAAACAAACAAAAAAGGGGATGAGTAGAGATTATGCTTTTGATTTCGGCTTCTCTGGCTTGGGCGCAGGTTCAGGGGGCTTCGGTTCAGGCTTCGACCTCTGCCAAAGCATGACGATTATCACGCATGCAACAGCGACAGGGATCACATACCAAGCCCAGAACCAGTCTTCATAGGTTGTCTCGTAGAGAAATCTGAGCCTTCCAATGAACAGTGATATCCTAGCCATCACTGTTGACCCATAAGCAGCTCCGAAAGTAGCCATCAGGAAATATCGCCCAATCTTCGTACTTACTCCTAATGCGCCTTTGTGCTCCCAAGTGAAGAAGAAGAATGTCAGGGCAGTGATTACGCCGATTATGATTAGTAGGCTGTTGAGACCCGGGTAACCGTTAGTCGCCGACCATTCCCATACACCGTCTCCTATTAGCGGCAATGTCACAGTGCTCTGTATTTGAACTAGGAAGTTGCTTTGAATCATTCCGCATATCATCATGCCTGCCATGATGCCTGCAACGATTGAAACTGGGTATCTGTATAGGTAGAAGTACTTCTTTGAAAAGAAGAAGAAGTACATGAGGCTGATCAATATCGGTATGATCCATATGTAATTGCCTCCCTCGATTCTTTGTGCTCCCCACACTGCTTGAGTCATGGCGGCATCATACATGCCTGCGAGCGTATAGACAGCTGCCATGCCTACGAACAAATGCTCAACTGCGCGTGAAAGCGGGTTTTCTTTCCATAGGAAGCTGTAGATGAAAATGGTTGCGAAGACTCCGAAAATCACTGCGAACAGGTCTTGTATCATCAGCTTTTACCTCCTTGAGATCTGGTGAGCAGATAACCAATGTTTCCAATGATTATGAACAGGAGTATTAGCACGTGGCCTAGTGATTGAGCGTCCAATGAGGGTCCTTGCGCGTAGGTATAGCCATACTTCTTGTTTAATAGAAACTCGTATTCACCAGCTCCAGCCAGACCGTTTAGTATTCCATAGATTTGTCCAGATATGTAGAAAGGCATCATTCCAGGGACACTGACTGCTGTCGATCCGACAACGAGTGGCACTGCGGTCGGTCCACCGTGGCGACCTTGCACGAACTGTATCACTTGTTGTTCACCTGGAGTTCCAGATGCCCATTCAGCCCAAAGGTCAAAGTCTGCAGCACTCTGGCATTGCTGCATAAGAGGCAAGCTTGTTAATGAGGTCCCATAGTGATCGGTTCCCTTTGCAGTTGCGGTATTGTCTCCAAAAGTCTGCATGCCTACTTCAGCTCCTGGAACATATCCAAGATATACTACAGTTTCTCCGTACTCGTCGATGTCTGGAAAATCACTACCGTAGACTTCTCTCAATGCTTCCTCGCCAATTGGAGCTCCAGAGGGCCAGAAAGCTAGGGCAACAACCTTCATTCCGAGTTCTTTGACATGAAACAGGTGCGCTTTCGCCTGTGGGTAGTTTTCTGGTCGTGTAGATGGTCCAAAGTCGAACGCTTCTATTACTATGCTGCCAGCAGGTAGTGCCTCTGTTCTGTCGTAGACACGTGTCGCATGCTCACTTATTGGTATAGGCAGTTTCATGGGAAACAGCAGCGGTATGCTCACAAAGATGAACACTAAGATGTACAGATAGCGTCGATCGATTCGGGCTATTCTCGCACTTGACATTTGATCAACTCCTTTCAGGACCTAGATATCCTCTCTCAACGCCCATCAACTGTCTTATGGCCAACAGAATAGCTCCAATGGCAAGTCCAATTGTTATTGCTCTGTTCCCTGCCGCATTTGGGACGTTCAACAGCCATGATGCTATCGTTGGGAAGCCACTCCATGTTGCGCCTCCAATAGGCGCTCTGCCCAAGAGCATCAACGCACCGACAAACAAAAGCAGAGAAGCTTCAAGACTTCTCAATCTGAAAGCTCTGTAAGCAGCTGAGGCTATGAAGAATGCAAGCAATGAGAATATTGTCGCGTCCATACTCGTGTATATAGTGTTATAGACCCAACTGAAGTGCTCGGCTGCAAGCATAAGATATCGTCCCTGTGTAGCGACACCATAGAGGCCGACGATCAGATAGAGGATTACACCGATGATTGTGATTGCGCTGTACTTCCAGTATCTGCCCCTTCTCGTGATATTGACACCATGATGTCTAAGCAACACCACAAGACCGATTACACCTGCAGTAGCAACTATGACATCCACTGCTCCGGTTAGTAAGGTTGTGGCGTCTCTAGCTGGGGTTCCTGGCGCTAGGAAATATGTGGCTATGACCATGATGATGCCCATGATGAAGGTTATCACAAGCGGAATGTACCGTTTAACAACTAGACTCATCTGTATTCCTCCTACAATGCAAAGAAGTCATTTAACGCAGCGATACTAGCAGCGGTCAGTATGATGCCTAAGATGATCAGCGCTATCGTAGTTATCTTGGCAAAGTCGCCGCCCCAAAGTGAACCTATCTGAGTCGGATCCTTAGAAAGGTAAGCGCCAGCGGCAATCAGCTCTTCGCCTATGAGCGCGTAGTCTGCAGCTACGACGAAGAATTGTATCTGATGATAGTTCGCCGTGCCAGCGATCTGGATTGCACCAGTGTAAAATCCTGCTTCTGTTAATATGAGCGATTCAGCCCAGAATGGCCCCATGTGTATGTTTGCAGCGGTCTGTTCCCTGTATATTGCTCCAAGAACACCAAAAGCCCATGGGAATTGGTCGCCACCTAGATACTGAACATTTTCAGGGTTGAACGCTTCTGGCTTTCCTGCTCTAAGGTATGCCTGTTCCATGACGTCAACTGCCATCGGCATGATTGTCGGATCATAGGGAAAATAGATCAGTCTAGCGTTATACTTCGCTGCAAGCTCGGTTGTGTAGCCTAGAATACTCAAGCCTGCGACAGTCTGGTAATAGTATTGGTCTCTGATCCCACCGAGCCCTGTTGTATATGCGATTGGGCGTCCCATTTCCGTAGCACGTCCAACAGCCTCCTCAATTGCTTCTAGCCCAGGTATCTTGCGAATCTTTGGATGCGCTCTGCCTGTTCTTGATAGAAACAGTGCTATAAGCCCCTCAGCAACAACAACGATCAATAGGACAAATGATGCTACCAAGCCTTCGTTAATGATCAATTCTTGCTTTCCTCTCTTTCTTTTTTTCTTTTATCTGCCTCTCGTGCGAGTGCCTCTATTCTGCGGAGCAACAACTCCAAGTTATCTCGGTTTTCAAAGAGGAGGCCGTACTCAGAGCTTTCGTGTTCGTCAATAACGATACCGAGCATAGGTACTCCGTACATTAGCCACATTTGGCTGCCGATGAACGAAAGAGGCTTAACTGACTCCAAGAACAAAATCGCAGGAGTTTCTAGACGATGATCGGTTATCCACCGGGCCAGCTTATCAATTAGATAGTTGACTCTCTCCGGCGATAGTTCTGTCGCGTAGCGATGCATGCATTCATCTTCCGCTTTCTAGGCCAAGCACGATTGGCATGTCTTCGTTTATTTGGATTTGAATTTAAGTCTTTGGTGAGCAACAAGGCTTTTTTCAGGTGTCGCCGACCATTTTCTCCATCTTTTGCTTGTACTGCTGCGCAAATTCAGGGTATTCCTCAACAATTTTGGCGTTTTCTCTCAAACACTGCAAGTAGACTGCGCCCAGCCGAGGATTGATGCCAGCTAAAAGCTGAAAGATGCTTTTTCCAATCTCAATGGCATTTCGACACGTTGGCTGGCAGGGAAAGAAGTTGCGAGCAAAATAAGCATAGACACTAAGTTGCCTCATGCCTTCATCAACCTGTTTGAGCTGCACACTGGCTCGCGTCTCGACACTTAGTCCACCACCCAAACGATCATTGACGTATTTCTCTACACAACAAGAAGGATATCCAAGGAGCTCACCCAGAAGATTCACGTAGTCCTCAGACAATTCCTCAGCATAAGCCAAGTTTGTCCTACTTTCAGTGAAACCTTTTGAGAACATAAGCTTCTTTCTTGCAACAGCTCTCAGAGCAAATAGTCTTTTCAGCTGTTTCTTGACAGCCGAATTCGTGAACAAATACAACTCATGTATGCTAGGTCTGACTTCCACATCCACTGTCTGAAGCAAGAGCTTTCTCGACCATGCTATATGTGCTTTATATGTGTCAGATGAAAGAACCACCTTCTTGAAGGCTTCCTGAATCCTACTCCTCAACTTAGGAATCAACAACGGTTTCTTCTCCACAGGCGCCTCCACAAGTCTATGAAGCTCATCTGAGCAGAGCAGATCTATCTCTCTTCCAAATTGACCCGCATTCGGAAACTCCGCAGGAATCGTCACGAATGAACAAGAGCGGACTCCTAAAGCCACCATCAAATAGTCCTCAATCTTGACATAGTTAGCTAAGAGAGTTTCATCAAGCAATTCCTGAGCGAGTTCACGATTCAGCGAACCAGCAGCATCAATCGGTTTCTTCTGATAACTCAAGAAGCCAACACCAATAACCCAGTCAGCTACTCCTCAATTATCTCCACATTCGCTCTGGGCACCACGACCTTTCGTCCATCTGTAAGTTCAACCTCTAAAACTCTAACATCAGATTCAGTTTCTATCTCCTGAAGCTGAACTGGAAGCCCTGATACAACGCCAAGTGCCCCAAAATAAGGCTCTCTTATGATTCTCACTTGAGTGCCAGGCAACAGTCCTTCCTCGGAAAAAGCTACTTCCTCAAAACTGCCGAGTCCTTCTTCACTGACATCGCTTCTTGGAACGACAATCTCAGGTCTCAGAACCCCAGCTCTGATCTGCGTGGCACCGTTTATGGATACGTTTCTGTTGTCAAATTCCTTCAGAAGCGAAAAGGTCCTACTTGACATACTCATTTCGCCGAAGCCCTCAGTGACTATGAGAGTCATCGGAATATCCTCTTGCCCTGTAATGGCAACTCCGATCTTATAGCCTAGGAATCTACTGAGATCGTAATCACTTATCCCACCAACTACAATCCCCTTAGCCCCGATTTGAACAGCCTTCTGTAGAGCCTCATACGTGACTCGAGCGCCTCCAACAAGGATCTTCCCCTTACATTCAGGTTTGAGTTCTCTATCAGTCAAGATTTCATCAGGACTGTTAGCAACCATCATCAGCTCACCCTTCCTTTCTCCTCCTACGCCAAAGATTCCCTGAATAAAAGCAGCAGGCGTCTCGATCACAGCTCCTTCCTTAGGCATGATTTCAACCACTTTGCCTGGAATATACGCGTCAATCTCCAAAGGAACTTGAGACTCTCTTATCAGCATCTGACCAGTGACATCAGATACAAGCTCAACAGTTCCTGAGCAAGGGGCAAATGCATATCGTTTAATCAGACCGAAGAAGTCCTTTATCATCGCCACAGGCTCAGCCTTCTTCACCTCTTCCCCCTCTTTCTTGATCACGTATTTCGAAGTCTCCCAAATGTCTATTCCCAGGGGACCAGCAATGTTCACAACCTGAACAGCGCCCGGAACAAAAGTCCTCGCGATTATCGTATCCGCTTGAACTTTGTCTCCAGCGCTGACTAAGACTTCGCCCAGAATAGGCAATCTTCGGATTTTTCTCACGAGTGTCGCAGCTTTTCTCTTAAGTCCCGGTGTATAACAACATGATTCTAATGACACTTGATCGACTACTCCTCACACAGTTCGCATAATTTTTCAGGATATGCATCAAGAGCTTTGAACCACTCGAACAAGCTTTGCTTTCTTTGGCTTTCATTCTCAGGGAACTGGAGAGGTCTTCCACGGGCATCTAGGATAATTCCTACCACTCCACCCTCAACCTTTGCTATTCTCTTCCTTCCAGGACCCTGCCCCACGTCTCCGCCCTGAAGCGGCAGAATCTCCACTTCGGCTTTTTTTCCTTCTTCAAGCGGAATTCTCTTGATTGACCCAAACTTCAGGCTCTCTTCCATCACCGAGTTGTCAGACATGCGGACTCTCACTTTCATAAAGTCCTCGCCGCTTCTTTTGGCGACTCCTCTCGGAGCAATGCAGACCCCTATTCGGACAAGACAGTCTTTCTCAAAAATCTCAATAGCTGCTTTTGGATGAACGGTGGACAACACACCAAGATGAGGCATCATGAACACACTGTCCTGAGCAAGTTTTGTTACGCCTTCAGGCTGAAAACTGTCAATCAACATCAGAGCTGACTGAGCTCTCCTAGGTGCATGTGACAGAAGACCGCCTGTTCCCGCCAAGAAGTCAACCTTCAACATATCGATGTATGTCTCTTCAAAGGTTCTTTGTTCAAAGATGTCAGCTATTGTGCGCCCTCGCTGTACTCCTCGAAGAGGTCTTGCCAACGATTTGTGATGCGCGAAGCCCAAGCGCAATGCTTCTCTGGCTACAGCATGCTCTATAATCAAGCCGTCTATGTTCTGTGGAATTGTTGTAGGACGAATCATCTTATTATAAAGTCTATTGCGAAGATCATCCTCCTTCATACTGAATGGCAGCCAACGTGTAATGTTCTCAGTTCCCGCTTCCTTCAGAACATTGCATATGCTGTAACTCATTCCAAGGTTGGCACTCACCGTTCTTACAAAAACCTTGTCGTAAATCGAATAAACATTAGTTGTTGCTCCTCCAAGACCGACTCCGATGACATTTATGTTGTAAGTCTCTGCAATAGTTCTGAACATCATTCCCTCGCCAGCAGGGGTCGGCATGATTGGAATGGGTGTCCACTTCATTAGTTTGTCATATCCAGGCGCATGAGACATAACGTGTTCCATGAAAAGCTCATGAATCACGTCTCTAGCGGGCTCCGTGTTCTCCGTTTCAAGAACTGGACGGAGGTTGTCTACAACCTTTAATGCAAATCCCTTGCCAAGAATACGCGTGATAGAGGAGCGCGCTTCTTTGTTTCCCGCATAAACGATGGGCAGCTCAAAACCTGCACCCAAGCGTGGTTTGGGCTTGGCGGCTTCAACCAGCTCAGCAGTTTCAACCACATGTGTTATGGTTCCTCCATCTGTTCCACCTGCAAGCAGAATCATGTCAGGCCTAAGATATCGTATTCTCTGGATTTTTTCATAGGGTCGCCGCCCATCATCTACTGCTATGACATCCATGACTATTGCGCCTGCGCCTAAAGCCGCTCTCTCGGCACTCTCAGCGGTCATAGTCTTCACTACTCCTGCAACCATCATCTGAAGGCCGCCGCCAGCACTGCTGGTCGTAACATAAAGGTCTACCCCCTCTTTCGCGCCCTTTGAAGGAGTTATTATTCCATGCGATCCCAGCAGTCTGTGCCCAGTTAGCTCCTCGACTTCACGTATGGCATTTCGAACACCCAGAGTCACGTCTTCAAAAGGAGCCTCAACAGTTGTAGGTGCCTCACCACTCGCCACAAACCGATATTCACCCTTGATCTTCTTGAAAAAGCGGGCCTTGCTCGTAGTGCTTCCACAGTCAGTTGCCAGAATAAGGTTAATATCTTCTGGACTCATTCTCGCTGTGGATGCGCCCTTGTCTTTAGTCAACTTATCTACCTTTGATGTACGTCCTTACTATAGCATTTAAAACCGAAGCTTAAATGTATTAGTTTGCGATCAAGTGACTGCGGATGACAACCGAGAAAAAGCCAAAATTAGAAGACTATTTCGCGGGAGCTGCCCTCTCAAACTCGTTAGCATGGTTGACGCTTGCTGTTGCGACAGCTTCCGAAATAGACCTACTGACTCTTGCTTGGCTCTCGCCATTTCTATATGCGCTAGGAGCCGTGATATCAGGATAC
>CAYLSJ010000016.1:10637-13360 GCA_964386655.1 uncultured Candidatus Bathyarchaeia archaeon
TTCTCTCTTTTGGCAACCAGAGTTGCAATATGATCACCGCATATCATTCTCCTCAGAGTTGCGCTATCCGCATATTCCTTTGCCTTAGTCCCAAGAGTCGACATGATAACTTTTATACTAGCTTCGATGTCTCTTTCATTGAGAGATTCAAAGACAAAATCCACTTTTGGCACCTACACTTTAATTGTTTGGTCGAGTTTAAGGGTTACGCCGTCTCCGTCAAATAGTTGATCTTACAAGACGTCGAAAACAAAAAAAGATGGATTGGGCGATGGCTCTCAGAGTTCGATAGGCTCGCAGAGATTCTCATCCTTAGCCGCGACTCTGCCACATCGCTTGCAAAGAAACTTGGCGTTCTTAACCAGTGGCTTGTATTCCTTTATGTCAATACCTTGATATTCCACTAAGTGACAAAGATGCTTTCCATGGCCTAAATGAGGCATTGTTTCTCGAACTATGAGAGGAGGAAAGCGTCCTGCTTCTACTGGTACTTTCTGTGTCATTGGCTCAGACAACTCCCAGTAGAATGACGTACATTGTGCGCTTAAAAGCTCTTGCATATAGACTTGCGTTCGGTTCGGAGGACCAAGTTGGGAAGATCGTAAGAGAGACTCCAGACTGCTAGTACATGGTGACTGCATCTAGTCGAACAGTCAAGTCTTCGCAAGTTGAAGTGGCCGCCTTGGGAAAATTATTTAAGATTGTTGCGTTGAAACTAACAAGACATTAGGGAGAATAAGAGAAAGATGAGATCTGATTACGGACTTTATGGTGTCGCAGTAATATGTTTCATATTGGCAGCAATCTTCGCCGCAGGCATGGTTAAAGGCTACGAGATTACAGGAACGAACGCAGCGTCTGGAATAACAGTGACCGTTATCTTCCTCATGATAGGCATCATAGCCTCAGTAGTAGGTTATTCAGCCAGACCCAAGGTTATGATTCCCGCCCGAGAACCAATGCCTCCGCCCACGCCGCCAGAGCCTATAACAGAGCCAACACGAATAGAGGAGAGGACAGAAGAGCCTACAACCCCGCCTCCACCACCGCCTCCAACATCGGTCGAGGAAGTTTCAGTTTCACCTGAGCCTCCACCAGCAGAACCCTCTCCACCAACTGTTGCTGCAACAACCACCGCAGTGCAACCTACATCTGCGGAGGCAGCAGCAATGGAGAAGCCTAAGCCAGCTCGAAGACGAAGAAAAAAGGCAGCGGCCTAATATTTCTCTTCTTCAGTTCGTGCTTGCAGCTTCTCACTTAGCCTTTTTCCTACGCTTCTTCAGATAATCTTCAAGGCAGTAACAATCCTGCAGCTTGTTCTCCCATTCATCGCAGCTAAAGAGTATGGAAACCACAGGGTTCTTCCGATCTGCGAATCTGGCGAAGCAAAAAACCGAATCAGGATATGCGTATGTGTTATGATAACGACAATTGCCGCAGACCTTGCGCATCCGCGCAGCGTCCTTAGTCATAAGTTGCATCCTCCTGATCATGGATTTCCTTTTCTATGAAAACTCTTTCCTAGACGCTCCAGAACAGCAGCGGTCATCAACGGGAAAGCTATCAATGCGTCGCTTATCACCATAACTTTGTTAGCCTTGTGTTTCACTTTACCCCAGCTTATAGTCTCTTCTATGGTGGAACCTGACAAGCCTCCAGGCTCAGGACGATCAGTTGTGATGACTATGGAGTAGTCTAAGCCTTTGCCTGTCATTAACGCAGCATGCTGGACTGAGTTGCGAGGCACGCCTCCTCCCAAGCAGATCATGCCCAATCGTTCGGAATTGCTGGTTATTTCAAGCAGCTCAGGTACTTCCCGAAAAGCGTCGACCATCAGCGCTCTCTGAGGCTTGCTTCTTTTCTGATGCACTCTGTGTATGTAGGCGAATTCGGAATCCCGCATAGCAGGTAGGAAAATCGGTACTTTCGAGAGGTATGCCGAGCGCACAATGGAGTTGTTGTCTTCAAGTCTCTTCCCGATCTCCCACATAAGTTCATTTGTGGACAGTGGTTTTCCTTCGGTTCTTGAAGCGATTTCGTCGAACATCTTCACCAATACTTCATCTGCTTTAACAAAATCCTCCTCGGGCACGAAAACATCGTAGATTCGATAAATGTGGTATTTGTAGAGCAGATAATCATCAACAAACCAATGTCCTATATAATGATGCCCACCAGTTGCCTCGATCAGGTCGTGAACCATATTGGCGCCAGTGCTCACAAGCGCATCAATCAGCCTTTTTTTCATCAAGTCAGCTATTGTCCTGCGCAAACCAGCTGGCACCATAGCTCCTGCCAACGCAAGGAAGATCGTGCATTTTTCGTCTCGAGCCATTTTCTCATAAGCATCGCAGGCAGACGCGAGTCTTCCAGCGCCGAAAGAGCCTGAGTTCTTAAACTGCTCAATTAACTGGTTTACAGTCATGTCGGGTTCAAGTTGCATGTGCACAACAGGCGCGCTCAGAAAATCTGTTCTGTTCATCTCTACGCATCACACTCAGGTTTGAAACTAGTAAGAGTGTTGATTTAGGATGAAAAGGTTTCTACACCGATGAACAGAAAATGGACTTCCCGAGCAACCACATAGAATTGCCACCCCGAGCCAAGAAGATTCGTTCAAAACCAAAAGGCATTTAAAACAAGTTTCTCAAAGCACCTGTTGTTGCATGAGGCGTTCCCCCAGAGTTGAAGCGACTTCTAAAAAGTGATGTGCCTCGGTATCA
>CAYLSJ010000017.1:0-3240 GCA_964386655.1 uncultured Candidatus Bathyarchaeia archaeon
TTTGTTGTCGATGTAGATTTCGCCTTGGCTTGGTTCAATCAGACCTGCTATCATGCGCAGAAGTGTGGTTTTGCCGCAGCCGCTTGGACCAAGTAATGAAAAATATTCTTTATCATGTACTTGGAGACTGACATTGTCCACTGCCACGATCTTTTTTGTGAACCTTTTGCTAATGTTGACGACCTTGACTTCGGGCAGTTTGTTACAGCCTCCGCTTGCAGTGGCGAGCTATTGGTTTTGCGTGGCTACTTGTATATTAAACATGTTAGTATCTTCCTCGGACAACGAGTCGCAGAACAAGTAGTATGATGAATGAGAACAAGACAAGTACCCCTGCGCCCAAGGCTACGTCTGACGGAGACATCAGTCCCCTCTGCAAGTCTCTGACCCAACCCACAAGCAGGACAGGAGCAGTCTTTAGGTTTTTCACAACAGCCACTGTTGCGCCTGTTTCGTCAACGCTTCTAGCAAACATCATTATGGTTCCAGCAAAAAGGGAATATTTCGTCAACGGCAAGATGATGGTTCTGAAAACCGCGAAAGGTCTAGCCCCGAGCGTTCGAGAAGCTTCCTCAAGGTCCATTGTCACTCTCTCCACAGCACCAACCATTGCACGCACAAAGTATGGATATGTGATGGATAAGTGAGCGAAAATTATCAACGCAACTTCAGGGATAAACGCAAAGCTGCTCCAGAAAATAGCCATTGAAGCACCCAATGCGATGGAGGGAACAATCAATGGAATGTTTGACAAAACATCCAATGCTGTTGAAGCCCCTGAACCCCACCTTTTTCTGGCTATTAAGATAGCCATAGGCAAACTCAAAAAAGCGTTTAATATCGTGACAATTGTTGCCACAAAATATGAGAGTAAGAGGCTTTGCCAGTAGCCTTGCCAAGCACCTGTACCAGCTAAGGCTTGGCTCAATGTGCCATTGGTTACAGCGCCGACAACGGGAACAACGATGAAGAGAGAGGGAATCAAAACGAAGATGAAGAAAACCAAGCTGGTTAAGGAATCCCTTAAGGCTCTGACTTTGAAATCGCTAAGCCTCCTCTCAGCATATGGCCATACTCGTTTCACTGGTAACTTGAACCTTGGACCGAGCAATCTAATGGTCAGATACACTAAGCTTGCGGTCAGTATCAAGACGAGGCTTACAAACACCATTGGACCTTTCTGCTGAGCTTGCGTGTTACTGATGAAGACAACGCCAGTTTCAAAGGCACCTGCCACGATGACAGTGGCGCCGGTCTCGCTGAGCGACCTTGAGAAAGCTAAGACAAAAGCTGCGATTAGGCTTGACTTTAAGATGGGCAATGTTACGGTTCTGTCTGCTGTTAACGGTGCAGCTCCAAGAGTTCGTGCAGCTTCTTCGTAGACCAATTTGTAGTCAAGGATTGCGCCAACGATGACTCTGACCACAGCTGGATACGAGAATGCAAAATGCAAGAGCGCGATTAGAAGCCAGCCTTCAGCGATGATGGGTTCGCTGCCAAAAAACTGAGAGACACCTTCAGACTGATTCCAGAAGAGAAGAATTGAGTAGCCTAATGTAACTGTAGGTATGATGAATGGCATGTCTGCAAGCGTGTCAATTATGCTAAGCCATCGTGACTTTCCTCTGGCGACAAACCAAGCGAAAGGTAAACCCGCAATTAAATCAAGGAGAGCCACGAGAAAGGCGATGGCGAATGAAGCGTAGATTGCTGACGATGCTCTCGCTATAAGACTGGGATCTTGAAAGATTTCGCCTAACGTGTTCCACTTCAGGAAAACGCCTAGAATAGGTGGGATGAGGATTATCGCAAAGAAGAAAACCACTGAGCCGGAGTAAACTAAGAGACGCACGATTTGTTTTGAGGAGAACTCGTCAAGATATTTCTTTAATGTGGAAGTTGACAAGCGATTTTTCCCATTCTCAACTGGCTGGTGTCGTGACGTGAAAGCAGTATAAATGAACTGAAGTGTCTAAAAGGACTTTCTAGCTACGTCTTCTGTCAACCATTTCCAAAGCATCAGGTCCCGTGCCGACAAGAGTTACAGGAATTTTGATTTCGCTCTCAATGTTGTCGATGAATGCTCTCGCATCTTTGGTCAATTTAGTGTACGATGTTACTCTTCTGCATTCTGGAAACATGACGTCAACTTTTGTTACAGCTGCCTGAGTTGCACTGTTCAACATCACAGCGCGTTTAGCCAAGTCGACATTGAAGGGTGCAGCGCGGCGTGGTCTACCAGTCACTGTTCCATATTCTACCCATCCGCGTTTTTCCGCTTCGGCTAGTGAAATCTCGTCTGAAAGCGGTCCAGCTCCTACTCGTGTTGTGAAGGCTTTGAACACAATGATTACGTCGTCGACTTTCTTTGGTCCAACACCCACATCTGAGCAGGCGGCTGAGGCGGTTACATCCTTGGATGTGACGTAAGGGTATGTGCCATGATAAAGCGACAGATAAGTGCCCTGAGTGCCCTCTATTAAAACCTGTTTTCCTCTATCAATAGCTGTGTTCACTTCTAGAGGTACATCAGCTAGATACTTCTTCAGCTCTGGCACTTCCTTCGCCATCTTCACTTTTCTTAAAGCACGTTCAGCGTTGCACGGTCCTGTTCCGGTGCCTGTGGTTTTGATGTCTTTGGCAAGATGCCCAGCTTTGTCGGCTGCAATATGTCTGGCTTCGATGATCGCGCATTGTTGATCAACGCCCACCTTGCTTTCATCACAATCAGTCAGCCTCATCTCACGTAACAAAACCTCTGGATTAACCAGAACGCCTGGACCTATGAGCAAGCGACACTTTTTCTGCATGAAAGCACTTGGCAACATGCTTAGTCCATACTTCTTGCCCTGAACAAACACCGTATGTCCAGCATTAGGACCGACTCCTGCACGAGCCGTGATGTCCAACCTGTCTTTCAACGCTAAATAGGAGACGACTTTTCCCTTGCCTGTGTCTCCAAAGAAGCCGCAGACCACAACTGAGCATGGCATGGTTCCTGACCTCTGCATTATGACGTATTCGTGTCTAAAACGAATCAACATAATAAGTTTTTTGCAGCAAATATGTAAAGATGAATGTTGTGGTTGTCAGTTCGCCCGTCGAGAGTTTCCATCACAGCGGAATGCTCTAGTGACTCTCGTGTTCATCATCCAGATATGATAATTGATGTCTGTGGCTTAAGACGTTTTTGCTCTGAACTCGATGCGTTCCACACCTTTGCCCTTTGACATTCTCCGT
>CAYLSJ010000017.1:3340-12861 GCA_964386655.1 uncultured Candidatus Bathyarchaeia archaeon
GTGATTCTTCCCTCGTAGAGATGATGCTTGTATGACTTAAGTTTCTTTTGACAGCCTCTTTTTATGCTGCTTCGACATTTAGAGCACGTGGATATTCAAACTATAGTGATGTTGTTGGTGAAATGCAATGACAACGTCATATACGATTCGCAGGTATCATCCTGAAGACAGAGAACAGTGCCGTAGCTTGTGGAGAGAGCTAACGGAATGGCATCGGGAAATATACAATGACCCAAACATCGGTGGAGAACATCCAGAAGACTATTTTGACAAGCACTTGGACAAGGTTGGACCCAATAATCTCTGGGTTGCTGTTCATGGCTCAAGAGTAGTCGGACTCATCGGTCTGATGGCTGTCAATGATGAGACAGAGATAGAGCCTCTTATAGTCAGCAAGGCTTACCGTGGCAGAGGCATAGGAAAACAACTGATACATGCGGTTGTTGATGAAGCTCGAAAAAGAGGCATAAGACTTCTCAACATAAAGCCAGTTGCCAGAAACACGAAGACAATAAGATTCCTCTACGATCAAGGCTTCAGGAACCTAGGCTACTTAGAATTGTTCATAGATTTAACAGGTCATGCGTGGAAGCAGGGACCTAGGATTTTTGACTGTGATTTCAACTACTAACCTGTTACAAACCTGAGCCAAACCTGAAAAACTGAACTCCTGTGCAACAAATGTAAAATATCTGCCTCACAGCCAATAGTAAACAGCGCAAAGGCTGGGATTCACAAGGTTGAAGCTTCTTCGATTGTGGGTTGAAGGATTAGACGAAATGCTCGGAGGAGGATTACCGGACAAAAGCGTCATAATAATGACTGGCGAGCCGGGCTCAGGATACGACATTCTGGCTCACCAAATAATGTACCAGCACGCGCTTCACAACGAGAAAGTCGCCTACATCTCAACTTCACGGTCAGCTGAAATGATAAGAGAGGATTTCTCCACCTTTGGATGGGACATTGCACCACTTCTAGAAAAAGGCAACTGGGTTCACTATCAAGCCTCAGTCCCAGATGCGATGCAAATTCTAACTGAAAACATTCCAAAAGCTGTGGCTGAAGGTCGCTGGGTTCTTCTCGACTCGCTGTCCTACCTCATCCTAACGCAGAAGTACTATCCTGTAGTCAAGGCGGTGGAGTTGCTGCTTGACAACGCTCGTAAACATGGTGGAATACACCTTCTGTTGTTGACGCAGAAAATGCACGATACCGAGACCGAGACAACTATGCAGCACTTAGCCGACGGTGTGATGGAATTTACAGCACAGGAAACCGCAGGCGGAATCGACAGACGCATAAGAATCAAAAAGATGCGAAGAGCGGTTTACGAGCCGAGGCTTATCCCATTCAACATAACTGAACGTGGAATAACCATTGAAACCGCAGTTAGAATCGTGTAGCAGCCTGGAGAATTGAAACCATTGGACATCGTCGACGCCATCAAGAATCGACGAAGCATCAGAGCCTTCGGTAATCAGCCTGTTTCAGATCAGGAAGTTGAAAGACTAATTGAAGCTGCGAGATGGGCGCCTTCTGCAGGAAACATTCAGCCTTGGGCATTCATCATAGTCCGAAAACCAAAGATCAAACGCGGTCTCGCTTTGGCCGCTTTGGGCCAAACCTTCATTGAAGAAGCGCCAGTTGTAATTGTGGTGTGCGCTGATCCCCAGCGTTCAAGTCCGCGTTACGGGTCAAGAGGCACTGACCTGTACTGCTTACAAGACACCGCAGCAGCTACGCAGAACATTCTGCTGACAGCACAAGCCATGGGATTGGCTACCTGCTGGGTTGGAGCCTTCAACGAGGAAGAAGCCAAGGAAGTGTTGAAAATGCCAGCACAAATGCGACCGATTGCCATAATACCTGTTGGACATGCAGCTGAAACGCCCAAAATGCGACCTAGAAGACCATTGAGCGAAATAATTCATCACGATACTTATGGGCGGAAGTAGCGAACAGAATATTAACCATTGAAGCTATCATCTTGCCGTAAAATTAGCGTTAGGTCGCTGCTGAAGTGTCATCAGTCCGTGTGACAGAGCGCATAAGGAAGCTCAGCAGGCTGGCAGTTGCCATCGGTGGTTTCCTAATCATGATTGGCGTAGTTCTTGTAAGCGCCTTCGTGCTGACCTTGATGAACCTCGTAGACATCAATGTGTTTACAAAAGAAGCCTATCTACTCATGTTCATGTTGGCTTTACTCTCAGTCGGCTTGCTAGACGTGATAGCTGGAATCCTTCTCTCAAGGAGATGAAGCAACTGAGCATTCGAAGAAAATTGTCCTTTATTGTGGGGATTGCACAATGTGCAATAGGAGGGCTTGGATCAGTCTTCGCCTATGTTCTTTACCACAATTTCTTCAACATCCAAGCAGTACTCAATATGCCTTCGCAAGATGCACTCTTGTACCTGCTGATCTTAATTGCCTTCGGCCTGCTCTCCACCATCAGTGGATTGTTCCTTATGAACGAGCAGTGAAAAAAGGGAGACTTGAAATAGACTGATGGAAAGGCATGATTTGAAAAGGGGACTGGGACTCCTACAAGCAACCATGATGGGTATTGGCGGCGCCATCCAAGCCGGTACTTTCGTGATGTTAGGCTATGCTGCAGGACTTGCTGGCACAACAGTCGTCATTGCCCTGATCTTGTGTGGCGTGATAAACTTTTTCACGATGCTCAGCTATGCCGAATTAGGCTCAGCCATACCAAAGGCAGGAGGCGAGTACACTTTCGCAAAGGCAGCATATGGCGGCTTTACTGCTTTTTTCACAGGTTGGTTTGAATGGATAAGCAACATGTTCTTTGCTGCTCTTTCAGCGGTGGGTTTCGGCTACATAATATCCTACCTAATACCCGTAAACGTACCCATAACAGCAATCCTCACCATCATTATGTTTACAGTCATCAACATCCGCGGAATTGAGGAAGTGGGAAAAAGCCAAACAATCATGGTCGCCGCTTTGCTAACGATTCTGGTTGCATTCACGGTGAGCGGACTGGCAACGCCCAGGGCAGAAGCATTTCAGCTTTCAGCCCCGATGGGTCCGCTTGGAATTATCCAAGCCACTGCCTACATCTTCGTTGTGTATTTAGGAGCCGAAGCGATAGCCGTGGCACAGGCAGAAGTGAAAAACCCGGCGAAAACAATCCCCAGAGCGATATTGCTGACTTCTTTTGTCCTCCTAGTGCTTTATCCATTAGTAGCTTACGCCATGTTCAGAGTAGTCCCGCCGGAGTCAATCAGGGGTCAAGCCTCTCCGTTGATCTATGCAGCTCAACTATCCCTAGGCGATGTTGGAAGAGTCGCCCTCGTAATAGCTGGCACAATCGCTGCTTTGTCATCAGTTAACACGTCGATTATGGCGCAGTCACGCGTAGCATACGCACTGAGCAGAGATGGATACTTTCCGAAAACTCTCCTGCGCGTTCACCACAGGTTCAAGACTCCTCACGTGGCTGTTGTCTCAGGAGCCATCCTCACAGCTGTGCTTGCTGCCACGGGAGTCATAAACTTTGTAGGCTATGCCACCGACTTTGGATTCATAATCGGTTTTGCACTGGTAAATCTATCACTCATCAAACTTCGAAGAGAGAAGCCGCTTCTTGACAGACCGTTCAAGACGCCACTATATCCTGTCACCCCTATAGCCGGCATCGTCACATCTCTCTTTCTGCTTGCGTTCATCGACTTAGCGGTGCTTTCATTGGGCATTGTCTTGTCAGTTCTCGCAGTTGTCGCATACTACATCAGGATGGTAGGTTACTTTCGCATACGCATAGCCTTCGGAGGCATAAGCCTAGGCCTCGGTGGATTCACAGCCACTCTGGCATATTTAGTTGAAACAGGTGTGTTCCCGTTCAATGGATTGGCAGCAACTACGAGCTCAATCATCTTTTTCATTCTGGTACTCACAAGCATAATCCAAGTAGTAGCCGGTATCTTGAACGTGACAGTTAAACCCTAGCACCGAAGACTTAACATTCAAGAACAGAGTATAGCTCCAAGAGGCTGCGTTCAATTAGCGTGAGAAAAATGCCTAAGAAGGAGAACAACAAAAAGGCTGACTACGTCATACTCGAACCCAGAGGCGACAGTCTGGTTAAGGACACAACGATAAAAGAGAAGGTTCAAGTTTTCGAAGTGTCCAAGAGGATAAGTAGGTATCTAAGCGGCTTGCTCTTTGCAACAGGAGCTGTGTCAATCCTCCTGTCAGCTGAATACTTTCTAGGAGCTGAAGTACTCGTAGCCTTCGAGCTAAAGACGCTTTTTCTCATCATGTTAGGCTTCATCGGAGGCGTCAACCTGGTCTGCGGACTGTTGCTACTCGCTAAAGACTAGCTTTCCCCAAAAAAAGCAGGCAATTCTACCTAAGACATGCGGGATTCCTGCTTAGAGTTGCTGCTGAATTGAAAGACCACGGGACATCAGCATCAAGAAAAGAGTAGCCACAACTTAGACAAGAGCGAAAGCTGACCAGATGGGAAATGTTTAAACCCATCACAGACAGATGATAAGCCTTCAAGAAGCGGATGGAAATCAATGCTGACGTTGGAAACACTACTTGTTCTGCTTGAAAGCTTCATCCTCTCACTTCTGGCATGTCTGGTTATTCTTCCATCCTACATTAAGAAAGCCAAACAGGTTGGTATCACAGGAAAAGACATTCACAAGCCGGGTTCACCAGCCGTTGCTGAATGTGGCGGAGTCATACTCATCCTCGCCTACTTACTCGGGCTCTTCTTCTTCATACCCTTCAACAACGAAACACTAGACATGGAAATAATTGGAACAGCAGCCACGGTGCTCTTGACATCGTTTATAGGATTTATCGACGACCTCTACGAGACAAGATGGCGTATAAAGATACTCACACCCTTGCTTGGCGGTGTCCCCCTCGCCGTTATGCGGCTTGGAAGAACAACAATTCAGACACCCTTCGGAGTGTTTGATTTTGCAGCACTCGGACTCCTCGGACTTGTCCTATTCTATGCAATTATCCTTCCCTTCGCAGTGACAGCTTCAGCCAACGCCATCAACATGTTCGCGGGCTTAAACGGGCAGGAAGCTGGCTCATCCTTGATAATGGCTCTTGCACTGCTATTCTTGACAATCAGACTGGACAAACCAATAGGCTACATCATCTTGACGCCTTTCATCGGAGCACTTCTAGCCTTCCTATACTTCAATAGATATCCCTCACATGTTTTTCCAGGAGACGTAGGCACATTCGGCATGGGCGCCGTCTTAGCCTGCGTTGCGATACTCGCTGACCTGGAACGAGCAGCAGTCATCATGTTCATTCCCTACTTCGTCAACGCCACCTTGTTCTTCATCGGCAAGCTCAAAAGAGTGCCGCCGCCCAGAGAAGCCCAAATGAACCCCGATGGAACGCTTCCAGCTCCCAGCATCTGGAGTCTACGAAACATCATCCTCAGAATTCATCCTATGAGAGAGAAAATGCTAGTGTCAATCTTGCTCTTGGTTGTGGCTCTATTCGCTGTCGCAGGCATGCTGGCTTACGGAACCTGAGAGAAAAGCCAATGAAGACCACCAGTTTGACAGAGTAGAAATCCATGGTAACACCTGAGCATCGCCAGCTGCTAAGTTCTGTTCGTCAAAGCAGAATACTAGCGATGCGGCTAAGTGCAGGTTGCCTCATTTACTAGCTAATGCCTGGTCGTCAGGATTTGTTTGAAGTCAGCTGCTATTGATAATACTAATATTGCTAGGAGAATGAGATGCGGAATGATTAAGGCAGCTGGAACAGCCAGAGGGAACTGCAGAAATGAAGGAAGAATTACAGCTAGAACTGGAATTGTCAGCAGCAGGTTCGATTGATGGCGTTGAAATAGAGATTTGATGTCTCTTGTTATCCAGAATAGCGTCATGAAAACTGAGAATGCAGCCCACTCTAAGAATATGCTTATGGTGCTGGTTACGCATATCTGTGTACCGTACCATTGTGAAGTCACAGGCCAGAGCATTTGAACTCCTCCGCTGCCAGACGATAGGTCGCCTAAGAACGAATGCTGCATCAAAGAGACAAAGACGGGCGCCGCTTGCCTTCTGTATATTAGCAAGATCGGAATGAAGACTATTGTTTGTACTATGATTGAGTGGGTTGGTCCTCGATGTCCAAGTCCGATGAAGAAGTCAATGTCAGGCAGGATAGAAACGAGGAAGAGCAGGGCGACGTTGATCTTCACATCTAGAAGCTTTGAGGCTGCTTTCCCCGTTAAGTATCCTAGTGCCAGGTGCCCAACCGCGAACATCGTGTCTTCTTCTGTCGGTGAATGGGATTCCTATAATATAAGCTGAATCTTCAAGACGCCAGAGTGCGCTGTACTATGTAGGCGTGCTATTTATTGAGGATTCATTAAATCTAAATGCTGATGCGGGTACGGTTGAAGATTAGTAGTGGAATCAATGCTTTCCTTCGAGATATCTGCCATCGATGTTGTTCTAATGGTGGTTATGCTGGTTTTGTTTCTGCTTTTCATCACACAGAGAAGAAGTCAACCGATGGCTGAACCTCAGTTGAACATTGATGATCAGGAGAAGCATACACTTGAAGAGACAAAGGCAGCAGAAGAGAATATGACGGAAGACTCTCTTAAGAAGCATTCAGCAGAGGGCTTTCAGAAGTGTGTTCACGAATTTGGGTATTTGAGAGGCATGCCAAAGAACACACCTATCCCGGATGAATGTTTCGGCTGTCCCAAAGTGTTACGTTGCATGTTTCCAAGCGCGTAGGCTCCGCAAGCAGTGAGATCAAAGTTTCTTGATTCCGATATTTGACTTCTGTCAACTGGACGCGCGACCTTCTAGTTCGGATATCAGGTATTCAACGGTTTTTCTGACGGCTTGTTTGCTATTGAGTTTGGGTTTCCATCCTAGTTTCTTGAGCTTGCCTATGTCAAGGAGCATGTTTTTGACGTCTCCTATCCAGCCTCTGCCACCGTCGACTCCTCCCGTGAATTTGAGCCTGACGTTTCTGAGGTTCATTTCGTCTATAACTGTGCGGGCTATTTGGGTTACGTTGGTTTGGTCTTCTGAGCCTACGTTGTATATTTCCACGGGTTCTTTGGTCGATTCGTAGGCTTTCACTATTGCTTCTACACAGTCGTCGATGTAAAGGTAGGATTTGGTTTGCGTGCCGTCGCCTAGGACTTCAAGTTCTTTTGGATTTTTCTTCAGTTTTTGGATGAAGTCGTATATGACTCCGTGGGTGCTTCGTGGTCCAACGATGTTCGCGAGGCGGATTATGATTCCTTTTCTTTTGAAGCTGTGGCAATAGGATGATATCAGGGCTTCGCAAGCCAGTTTGGATGCGCCGTATACGGAGATGGGTTTCAAGGGTCCGTAGTTCTCCGGAGTTGGGATGACTGTGGATTCCCCGTAAACCGTGGAAGATGACGTGAAAACTATGCTTGTTACCTTGCTTTTGCGCATCTTTTCCAGCAGGATGTAGGTTGCTTCGATGTTTTGCTCGTAGCACTTCTTTGGGTCTGCAAGGTCCAGACGAAGCTCAGGATTGGCTGCAAGGTGAAATATCACGTCTGCATTTTTCAAGGCTTTTTCCACATCTGAGGGAGATCGGCAGTCGCCTATGAAGAAATCGAGATCGCGGCTATGTTGGACGCTGCTCAAGTTATCCTTGTAACCATTGCTCAGGTTGTCTAGAACGTTTACGCCAAGACCCTTCTTCACTAATGCCTCTGTAAGGTGGCTTCCAATGAAGCCAGCGCCACCGGTCACCAATATTCTCATTCTAGAGGACTCCGATCAAGTGTTTCAATAGGCTGCACGCTAACTAATGCTTTACGATGTGGTTGTCTTCCCTAGATTCAGTGTGCGCGCCACGACAAGTAGTATGAAGGCTACAATAGCTCTCTCATTTTCGCTCGCTAGGTTTATTTGTCAATGAGTCGTATTGCACAATGAGCCGGCGCTTGAGTGATGGCGGCAAAGCAGGAGAACGTTTCAAGAATACTGTCTGTGCTTTCTCATCCAATAAGAAGGGACATTCTTCTGATCCTAAGCGACAAAGAAGAGTGTTCTTTTACAGATTTGATGAACGCTTTGAATGTTGACACTGGCAAGCTTAGTTTTCACATACGGAGCCTTGCAGCTTTTCTTGAGCAGACTCCGAGTGGAAGGTACAGGTTGAGCAAGGTTGGCTTGAATGCCATCCTCATGATTCGAGATTTGGAGTCTTGGGCTGAAGACGCGTCGCTTGAGAGGAAGGCTTCGATGCTACCGTTAGC
Source organism: uncultured Candidatus Bathyarchaeia archaeon (assembly GCA_964386655.1). Lineage (GTDB taxonomy): Archaea > Thermoproteota > Bathyarchaeia > Bathyarchaeales > Bathyarchaeaceae > DATETJ01. The sequence continues at coordinate 11,617 of CAYLSJ010000017.1, forward strand.
TTCGTTTAGGCGGAGGACTCTGGCTTTTCTCATCGATTTCGCTATCATGCTTGCAATAACAGCGTTGATAACATTGCCCAGTACGTTTTCTTTGCTTACGGCTGGAAGCTTATTTCGATTGGAGCCAGGTATTATTCTTTCTGCACTCGTGCTTCTGTGGCTGTATTCTACTCTTCTTGAGGGTTTCAAAGGTCAGAGCCTCGGAAAGCGCATAGTTGGGCTCAAAGTTGTTAGAATTGATGATAAAACTCTGTCTTACGATTATGCGGCTGTGCGGAATTTTGGCAAGGCTTTTCTTCTGCCGTTTGATTTGGTCATTGGTTGGAGGTTCAAGGATGAGAGGTTTATTAGGTATTTTGACAAGTTTGTTGGCACCACAGTTGTGGATTTGAGACAGGGGCCGTCCTCGCAGAATCCCACTAACTGAGCTTTGCATGTTTAGTCAAGTTGGCTTTGCAGTTTTCCAATCGAAGTTAACTATCTGCGAAAGTGGTGTTGTCAAAAAGGTTAAAAATGATCTTATTGGAATGTAATCCAAGATTTAAAGAGATTGCCGCGCGAGAAGGAATAATCGAGAGGGGCTCGGTCATGGATTCTACAACATCTGTTTTTCATGATATGCTCAAGCCTCTCATTGTGATAGCGATTATCATTAGCCTTCTTCTTTTTGTGTCCGATGATCTCTTAGGGCTGCTTTTGTCTGTACGTTTGATCGGCACTAAGGGACGGATAGAGGCTCCACCGAATATTGCCATTTACGAGGATGTGGGTTGTACGATTTCGCTTTCTTACATTGATTGGGGAAGTCTGGAGCCAGGTATGGCGCGGAATGTGACCATGTATATCCGCAACGAAGGAAATGGAGGCACAAGCTTGTCCTTGAGCACGGCGAATTGGCAGCCTACAAACATTTCAGATTACATGAATTTAACGTGGACTTACAAAGGCGCAACATTGTTGCCTCACGCAGTTGTAAACGTGACTTTGACGTTATGGTCGAGTTCTTCCCGCGAATTCACCGAGTATCTTATCGCCTACGATGTTAAGGATTTCAGCTTTGACATCATTATCAATGCCATGAGCTGACCTCATCATTCTGTGAACGCAATTGCATACGCGTCGAACAACGATCCAATAACGTTTATTAAGTCTTCAGATATGAGGATAGTAATGGTGCAGCTTGTTGGAAAGAAAAGAAGGCATAGTGGCAGGCGCTGCTGTAGCGCTCGTATTATACACTCTGAG
>CAYLSJ010000018.1:0-12637 GCA_964386655.1 uncultured Candidatus Bathyarchaeia archaeon
ACCGAGAGTGGGTCAATCTTCTAATTAGTGAACACGAAAAAATTGTCTCATGGACCAGTTAAGGTTTGGTTTCTACCCACCAGATCCATCCTCTATGCTCAGGTGACAATTGACCCTTAACTAATCCTTTCAGTCTGAGTTTGTTCAACAATACAGGAAGGTTGTCAGGACATGAAACTAAGCTTTTTCGAATCGCGCCTTCAATGTCACGTGTAGTCAGAGGTTTTCCAGCCGACCTCAAGAGAGTGACAATCAGTCTGAACGATTCTTCTTCAGTCAGTTTGCCTTCACTCAAGCTGGCTCACCCGCACCATTCTTTCGGTCGCTTGTTTCAACAACTATCCAAAACATGAGCATCCCTACGGAGAAGGTTCCGGATGAATTGTAACTATGGCTTCCTTGAACTTCTCTCTGATATCGGCTTCAATGTGCGAAACTGCGTCGTGCATAGCCTCAACTGAGGTTCCCTTCTCAAAAAGGCAGTCAGCGTTGATGTAACGTTTCTTGTCGCTGACGTAGGTTACGATTCTCCTCACACTTTTGATGTTTTGATGTGTCTCAACAATTTGCTTAATGATTCTTCGTACTTGTGCGTCTTCAATTGTGAATTCCCGTCGTATTGCGGCTACGTACGGTTCAATGTGGACTGTGACGTTTTCTATGTCATTGATGCGTGTTGTCATTTTCGCCTCTATTCGTTCGGCTATGTCATGAGCCTGCTCGATCGGCAATTGGGGATCAACCAAAACATGCAATGTAATGTACAATTTGCCTTCAGAATACACGCTCGTCAAGTCGTGAACACCCTTAACTCCTTCAACAGCCGTCGCCAACCCTTCAATCTGCTTTTCCACTGGCTTCTTGTCTCCAACTGGCTCAATATGCACTGTCACAGAGGAATCACCGTAAAGCCGAGTGATGCTGGTCTCGATTTGAGATGCAATATTATGGGCTTCTGCTAATCCCAGCGAGCTTGGCACGCATATGGTAGTTTCCACGAATGTCGTGGCGCCAACTCGTCTAACCTTCAACTCTTTGCAGGTCTTCACTCCTTTGGTGCCCATAATAGTTCTTCTGATTTCTGCAACGATGTTTTTTGATATCTGATCGCTCAGTTCTGCTCCGCTTGTTCGTATTAATCCAACTGTAAGGTAGACTAATAGAAAACTTAGGACAATTGAGGCTAAGGCGTCGATTCGATCGTCAGCTTGGAGGAATGTCAGTCCGAAGCCGAAGAGAGCAATAAGAGTGGATGCAAAGTCTGACACTGCATGGTAAAGGCTAGCCTTAATCGTCACGCTATCGTTTTCTCTGCCCCACAGTGTCCCTATCCTGAGAAAATCAATAGCCATAGTGTAGCCGACGGCTCCGAAACCTACGATGTCGTGACGAACGATTTGCCCGTAAAAGAGAATCCTTGTTGCCGCCTCATAGAAGAGAAAGGCAGCTAAACCTATGAGAGCTACTCCGCCTATTAGCCCACCCATTGCCTCGAGTTTCCCGTGTCCGTATAGATGCTCCTCATCAGGCGGCTTTAGAGAAAGCTGAGTTGTTACGAGCAAGATGAGCGTGGTCACGGTGTCGAGTAGAGCATGGGCTGAATCGCCTAAGATGGCCAAGCTGTTTGTTGAGACTCCAACGACGCCTTCAACTGCCACTACACTGGCTATAGCAATGAAGGAGAATTGAAGCGCTCTAACCTTGCTGATACTTTTTTCACTGCCCATGCTGCAATCACGGATACACACTTGAAGTTGAGATTTAAGGGTTAAGGTCCAGCTCTCGGGGATAGGTTTTAAAAGTCAAGGAAATGTAGCATATTGAAGGTTGAGTTAATTCATGGTCTACACTGCCATAGACAGTATCCTAACTGGGCGATACAAAGGCAAAAAAGTAACTATGCGAGGTTGGGTCTACCGCAAACGAGAGAGCAAAGACACCATTTTCCTAGTAGTGCGAGACGCATCAGGTGTCATACAGGCTGTGGTTAGGAAGAACAGCCCAGCATGGAAGGCGGCTGAGAAAGCAACAATCGAGTCCGCTGTAGCATCGACTGGCACTGTAAAAGAAGACAAACGTGCGCCAGGCGGCTACGAAATCAATGTACAGAAGCTTGAGATTGTCGGGCTGTCACAGACTTTTCCAATCGCCAAGGACAAGAGCGAAGAATTTCTACGAAATGTCAGACACCTGTGGCTTCGAAGCCGCAAAATGAACACAATCATGAAGATACGGAGTGAAGTCCTGAAGTATATTCATGAATTCTTTGAAAGACAAGGTTTCATCGAGGTTTCGCCGCCCATGTTCATTTCAAGCGCTGTTGAAGGCGGAGCCACACTGTTCGGCGTCAAATACTTCGACGACATGATGTACCTGACTCAGAGTGCACAACTGCATCTGGAAGTCTTGATTTACTCTTTAGAAAGAGTGTATTGCGTTGCCCCTTCGTTTAGAGCAGAGAAAAGCCGAACGATCAGGCACTTGACAGAATATTGGCATGTTGAATCTGAAGAAGCCTTCTCAACCTTGGATGACCTCATGCGGCTAGAGGAACGCCTACTGAGCTACATCTGTCAAAGCACAGCTAAGAAATGCAGGAAACACCTTGAAGCCTTGGGATTAGATCCAAAAGAGCTGATGAAAATCAAGGCACCGTTTCCAAAGGTCACGTATGACGATGCAATCGAGCGATTACATAAGAGAGGTTTCACAATCCCTTGGGGCGAAGACTTCGGCTTCAACGAGGAACGCGCTCTGACGCAAGAGTTCGATAGTCCCATGTTCGTGTACGCTTATCCTAAGAAGATCAGGGCGTTCTATGTTAAAGCCTACCCCGACCGCCCAGAAATGGTCATGTCGGCTGATCTTCTTGTTCCAAGGATCGGGGAGCTCTCAACTGGAGGCGCTCGTGTCGACGATAAAGAAGAAATGCTGCGGAGCTTGCAGGAATTTGGTCTTCGCCCAGAAGACTATGAATGGTATGTTGACCTAAGACGCTACGGGAGCGTGCCTCACACAGGCTTTGGAATGGGTGTTGAGCGCCTTTTAACTTGGATGCTTAATCTTGAAAGCATATTCGATTCTATTCCATTCCCACGCACAACTAGAAGGTCATATCCCTAGATGTAATCGTCTCCTTGGAGTTTTCGCTTAGCACATGCCCCCTTCTGACAAGAGTGTTGATCTAGAATCAAAGAGTTTCGGAGAGAATGTAGAGGGCACGCTTTGGATTAAGGTGAATTCTGAAAAGCCTCAGATCAGCTTGGTTAGAATTGCTGCAAATGCAATCAGAAAAGGCGGTTTGGTGGCTTTTCCAACAGAAACCGTTTACGGATTGGGCGCCGACGCTTTGAAGGCTGAAGCAGTTGCCAAGATATTCAAGGCAAAGGAGCGCCCCGCAGACAACCCTATAATAGTCCACATTGCTGACAAGAAAGACGCATATAAGCTGGCAAGAAGTGTTCCCATCAAAGCCGAGCAACTAATGGCTAAGTTCTGGCCTGGACCCTTAACCTTGATTCTGAAGCGGTCGAATCTAGTGCCGGACATAACAGTTGTGGGTCTAGACACTGTTGGCATCCGAATGCCCAACAACAAGGTGGCGCTTGCATTGATTCATGAAGCGGGCACACCCATTGCGGCTCCCAGCGCTAACCGAGCTGGCAAGCCCAGTCCGACAACGGCTCGACACGTCATCGATGACTTGGCTGGAAGAATCGACATCGTCCTAGATGGTGGATCAACAAGAGTTGGGGTTGAATCAACAGTAATTGACATGACAACTCGGACTCCCCAAATCTTGCGCCCGGGCGGAACACCGGTTGAAGAGCTGAGAAACGTCTTGGGCAGAGTTGTGTTGCATCCCGCAGCCACGGCGAAGAGAAGAGTGCGCGTACCTGCGGCGCGCGCGCCTGGGATGAAGCACAGACACTATGCTCCAGAAGCCCAAATGATTGTGGTAGAAGGCAAATTCGACAAGCTTGTGCAAAGAGTCAAAGAGCTGACTGCTCTGAGTATGGCTGACGGAAAGAAAGTCGGCATACTAGCTACCGATGAAACCATGGCAAACTACGATGCAGATGTTGTAAGGTCTATGGGGAGTCGAAACAACATTGCAGGTATTGCCAAGAATCTCTTCAGACTTCTGCGTGAATTTGACAAGGAGAAAGTGGACATAATCGTGGCCGAAGGAATAGCTCCGCGCGGTTTAGGGCTTGCAGTGATGAATAGGCTCAGAAGGGCGGCTAACTTCGGAATAGTGTATACAGGTTAGTCTCTGTTCTTAGCTCCAGCGCCATATCTTGCGCCCATGGAAAACCTCGGGTAGAATCAGGAAACCGGCTAGGGAAAACGGCACAACAATAGCCCAATCCGAAAGATCCAAAGCTGAAGTACCAAACAAGCCAGTATAGGGGATAACAATGGTCAACAGCGCCGAAGCAAGCACAGCAACAAGCAGGAACTTGTTTGATGTAAACCCAACCTTGAATGCGTTACGCTTCTCAGAACGACAATTCCAAACTATGACCAGTTCCTGCAACGTGGCCTGCACAAAAGCCATTGCTTGGGCTTCACCCAGAGGACGCCCCCAGATATAGTATGCCACATAGAACAACACTCCCGTGCCTACAAATTGTGTGACAAAGGTGGCGAGAATCGACGCGATTCTGCCATGCAGTATGCCCTCGTTTGGGTTGCGCGGAGGTCGCTTCATCACGTCATCTTCTGGAGGATCCATGCTCAAGGCGAGAGCGGGGCCACCGTCTGTCACCAAGTTTATCCATAGAATCATGCCAGCGCTGAGCGGCAATTCTAGGCCAAGTATAGCAAACGAACCGATTACGAGCAACTCATCGAAATTGGAGCGCAACAAGAAGAATGAAAACTTGCGTATATTGTCATAAATGCTTCTTCCTCCTTCGACTGCGTTGACGATTGTTGCGAAGTTGTCATCTGCCAGAACCATGTCTGCGGCTTCTCGGGTCACATCTGTACCTGTTATGCCCATGGCGACGCCGATGTCTGACTGTTTAAGCGCTGGCGCGTCATTGACTCCATCGCCTGTCATAGCGACTATATGACCTTTCTTTTTCAACGCCTTGACTATTCGAAGCTTATGCTCAGGAGCAACTCTTGCATAGACTGAGACATCTTCCACGATTTTGTCAAAGTCTTCATCTTTTAGGTTTTCAAGCTCGACCCCCGTAAGAACAGTATTGCTCCTGAGCATGCCCAATTCCTTGGCTATTGCCACGGCTGTCAGTTTGTGGTCGCCAGTTATCATAACTGTCTTGATTCCCGCCTGTTGGCACTTCAGGTTGGCGTCCTTTGCTTCCACTCTGGGCGGGTCTATCATCCCTGTTAGACCTACAAACACCAAGCCATTCTCTAAGGTATCGTCCTCGATTCTTTCTGAGGAGTCACCCGGCAGTTGCTTATACGCTACTCCTAGCATTCGTAACGCATCGCTTGCTAATTCCTCGTTGATTCCGAGGACAGTCTTCCTCTCCGCTGGCGCAAGCTTTTTCGTTTGTCCACTGTGGAGAATGTGGGTGCAGCGCTCCAGAACCACTTCAGGAGCTCCCTTTACGTGGGCAACCGCTGTCTGATCGGGCGTCTTGTGCACGGTTGTCATGAGTTTTCTTTCAGATGTGAATGGCACTTCATGGATGCGTGGATAGAGGGCTTCCATGTCTTTCTTGTTCATTCCCGCTTTTGCAGCGGCGACTATCAGGGCTCCTTCGGTGGTGTCTCCAATTACGGCTTTTCCATCATAACTCGCGTTGGTGCACAGCAAGCCAGCTCTCAACAGAAGAGCAAGGTCGCTATTGTCTCTCGGGTTGATTGGTGCGCCATTTTCAAGGAATTCACCCTTGGGTTCGTAGCCTGCTCCGGTAACGTCTATCGTTTTCCCATCTACATGGATTTTTCGAACAGTCATCTCGCCCTTCGTCAACGTGCCCGTCTTGTCGGAACAGATAACAGTTGTAGCTCCTAATGTCTCGGCTGAGGACAATCTTCTGATAATCGCGTTGCGCTTGGCTAGTTCCCTGGCGCCCAAAGCAAGTGAGACGGTTACAACGGCAGGCAGTCCTTCCGGGACGGCTGAGACTGCCAGTGCGACTGAGGTTTCAAAAGCGTCCAAGATGTTTTTTAGTGCATCAGCTGTGTGAGCTATTCCAAGCACGAAGATTTCATACAATTCTAGGGCAAAAATAACTGCTGATACAATTATGATAAGAATTCCCAGTTTCTTGGCAAAACGCTCAAGCTTCTGCTTGAGAGGGGTCTCCTCTTCTTCCATCGTCTGGACAAGTTCAGCGATCTTCCCAAACTCAGTGTTCATACCGGTTGATGTGACAATGGCTTTTCCTCTGCCGTACGTCACATGCGTAGCCATGTAAACAGTGTTCTTTCGGTCGGCCACTGGAGCCTTCTCGTCAACCGTGCCAACATCCTTGTCCACTTGTGTAGATTCGCCAGTTAACACTGCCTCGTCTGTTTTCAAATCAACAACTTCTATTACTCTGGCGTCTGCGGCTACTCGATCCCCGGCTTCTAACAGAAAGATATCTCCAGGCACGATTTCACGAGCTGGTACTATGGCTTCGCGTCCTTCTCTAAGCACGCGAGCTTTAGGCGCTGTCAACTTCTTCATGGCTTCAATGGCTTTCTCAGATCGATACTCCTGGATAAAACCTACAACAGAGTTGAGCACCACGATGGCTGCAATGGTGCTCGCGTCCACGATTTCTCCGATGAGGAAGGAAATTGCAGTGGCTATAAGAAGCATAATCACAAAAATATCCTTAAACTGACCCAGAAAAATCTGTAGCGGAGTCACCCTTTTCCGTTCTTTGAGTTCGTTGTATCCAAACTGGCTTAGGCGGTTTCTTGCCTCTTGTTCGCCTAAGCCGGTCAGACTAGTGTTCAGAGCCTTTAGAACTGTTTCCTCGTCCTTGGCATGCCACGTTGAACTCATCATAACCGCCCAGTGAAAGCGTGAATCTCTATGCTAAACCAATGCATTGCTTAAAATGTTTCTGTCTGGGCTTAGAATGAGCGTGCAAAATACCGATTCAGAAACGCAAGCCTGTAGCATTGCCTAGATGGAAGTCTTGGATCTGCGAAGGGCATGAAAGAGGTCTAGAATTGGCTTCTCAGCGTTGCCTTGTCTTTTTCTCTCTCAACCCATTGGAAACGAGAGCAGTTTCTGAAGTCTTCTGATAGACAGTAGTCAAACACTTCATCGGGGGACAAGGTGCAGGGGTCTCCTGCCTCTCCCAGAATGGCAACCTCTGCCATGCAGAGGTTCTGCTTAACTTCCCTTTCCCTTTTGTAAAAACGACATTTCAAAGCCAGCAGTCTCCTTCAGGATTGTATATATTGTATATACATATAAGAGTCTCGCCTCAAGCAGTTAAGCCAAGGCTGAACATAATAAGAACAAAAGAAGGCGATGAAGTTGCAGGAACGCCTGGGGTCTAGCCCACTTTTTGTTTGAGGTCGTCTATTGCTTCAGGATTCATAAGCGTTGTTGTGTCGCCGACAGGTTCGTGCTTGACCAGCGCTTTGAGTATGCGTCTCATGATTTTTCCGCTTCTCGTCTTGGGCAAAGCTTCAGTCAACACGATTTTCTCTGGTCTCGCTGTCGGTCCGATCACCTTAACCACTGTCAGCAAAAGTTCATTCTCAAGGGATGTAGACGGCTTCATACCCTCTTTGAGAGTCACGAAAGCAACTGGAACCTCGCCTTTTATGTCATGTGGAGCCGCAACGACAGCGCATTCAGCAACTGCAGGATGCTGCGTTAACGCGTTCTCAACTTCGGCTGTTGAAAGTCTGTGTCCCGCAACCTTCATGACATCGTCGACTCTGCCTGTCAATCTGATGTTTCCCATCTCATCCCAACGTATGGCGCCATCGCTAGTATAGTAAATCTCCGGTCCATAGACACTCCAATACTGCATCTTGTAACGTTCAGGGTCTCTGTAAACTGTTCTCAGCATGCCTGGTGCAATCGGGCTTCTTTGCACAAGGTAGCCACCTTCGCCGATTTTTACGGGGTTCCCTGTCTCGTCAAGAATGTCATGCGTCGTCCCTGGAAAGCTTCTACCTGCAACTGTCGGAATGAAAGGTCCTATGCCTGGCAAAGAGTTGATGAGCGTTGCACCAGTTTCAGTCTGCCACCAAGTGTCTATGACTGGGCATCTTTCGCCACCGATGTGTCGGAAGTACCAGAGCCAAGCGTCTTGGTTGATTGGCTCGCCAACTGTGCCCAGTAGCCTTAGTGTGCTCAAGTCGTGTTTTTTTGGGTATTCTTCGCCCCATTTCAGTATCATTCTAATCGCTGTGGGTGCTGTGTAGAAAACTGTGACTCCGTACTTCTCAATTATTGCCCACCATCTGTCAAAGTCTGGGTAATCCAGCGAGCCTTCGTACACTAGTATTGTAGCACCGTTTAGGAGCGGTCCATAGCAGGCGTATGTATGTCCAGTAACCCAACCAATATCCGCAGTGCACCAGAAAATATCTTCATCATGAAGGTCAAAGTCCCATTTAGCCGTCCAGTAGGCAACTGTCAAGTAGCCACCTGTGTGATGTACTATGCCTTTCGGCTTGCCTGTTGTGCCACTAGTGTACAGAATGTAAAGCATGTCCTCACTGTCCATTTGCTCAGGTTCACAATGCATGGGCGCTTTACCCATAAGATCGTGCCACCAAAAGTCTCTGTCTTCAACAATATTCACTTGACTGCCAGTTCTCCTAACAACCACGACATGCTTGATCGTTGTGCCCTCTATCCCAATGTCAGCCTGAGACTTCAGATCAACGATTTTTCCCCTTCGGTAATAGCCGTCCGCCGTGACCAGAACCTTAGCTTCTGCGTCTTCCATGCGGTCTTTAAGCGATTGTCCGCTGAAGGCTGAGAAAACCACGCTATGAATTGCACCTATGCGAGCGCAGGCAAGCATTGCTATCTGGACTTCTGGAATCATTGGCAAATAAATTCCTACACGGTCGCCTTTCTGCACACCTAGACTCTTGAGCACATTCGCGAATTTGCATACTTCTCGGTAGAGATCTTGATAGGTCAGGACTCTGCCCTGCTCGTTTGTGGGTTCAGGCTCCCAGATTATTGCAGCTTTGTTCTTGCGCGACGTTTTGACATGCCTATCTACAGCGTTGTAGCAGGCGTTGATTTTTCCATTCACAAACCATTTGTAAGAAGGAGGATTCCACTCGTAGGTTTTAGTCCAGTCTTTGAACCATTCTAGTCCTTCTTTGGATTTCTCAGCCCAAAAAGCCTCTGGGTCCTTGGCTGCGTCCTTGTATATGTTCTCATCGCTTACCCATGCACTTTTCTTCATTTCATCATTAGGCCAGTAAACATTTTCCTTGTCTGGGTCTTCTCTGACCCATTTCGCTGGTTTTGACATTTTTCTGTAATGCTCCATTTATCGTGAGGCTCTATGAAAAGATGTCTTCACCTAATAAAATCTTCGGAATAGCATTTTCAAGAAGGCCCTTGTCAGAGAAGTAAATGCAATACAGCTTTGGGCTTCGTTGTCTTAAGCTATTTTCCCGATGGGCAGGACGGTTTTTGCATGGGCTTCGTTCAAGACCTCGGCAACTGCTAGGTAGACGGCGCTGAAACCACAGATCACGCCTTCAACTCCGATTAGCCGGGTGAACCACTCTATGGTCGAAGCTGTCACAGGAACGCATGCCAAGAGCGCTGATTTCGTCGCAAGCAGAAAGAACAATACGGCGAGGCTCATGAAAACGAATTGCAAAGTGCGATTAGCCTTGAGTGTGCCAAAGAACATCATGAAGGTGAAGAGCCCCCACATAAAGAAATACGCTGCGAGTGCTTCTTGGCTGACGGTCCAAGGTGTAGCGCCACCGATAAAGGGCCACACTTCATGCGTTGCTATGTCTCTTACTCCAAGCCAATTGAGCGCAACGAATGATAGCCAGAACAGCCCATACGAAGTGAACGCTGTTGTTCCAAATGTGTTGCCTTTTTTGTATTCAAGTATGCCTGCGAAAATCTGGGCCAAGCCGCCGTAGAATATACCCATTCCGATGATCATGCTGTCGATCGGTCCTAGTCGAGCATTGTGGACAAAGTTTAGCAGCACGGTTGTCATGCCGAAGCCTAATAATCCAAGAGGCGCTGGATTAGCAAGTTTTTCATTCATGGTATTCATGGCTTCTTTTATGGTTAGAAGTCCAATTGAAACTGCAGTTGCGCATTTAAGGGTTTTGCAGACAATTCTCTTATATACGTGATATTAATAATGACGTTAAAAAATACACACAATAGATGCTGGAGAATAAAACAATGGAATGGTTGATCATCGCTCCCATTGCAGGTTTAGCATCCATCGTAGTCGCAGTCTACCTGTTCTTTTACGTGAGCAAGCAAGACAGTGGAACCCCAAAGATGCAGGAAATCTCTACAGCCATACGGGAGGGCGCGACGGCTTATCTTAACAGGCAGAACAAAACGTTAGCAGTGTTCGTCGTGATAATGGCCGCAGTAATTGGAATTGCCTTCAGCTACTATATGGCTCTTGCCTACGTTCTTGGCTCAGTCTGCACCACAATAGCGGCATACTTTGGTATGAGTGCCGCTGTGAGAGCCAATGTTAGAACTTCGAGCGCTGCCAGAAAGAGCTTGAACCAAGCCTTCTCTGTAGCGTTCTTCGGTGGGGCCGTGATGGGATTATCAATCGTAGGTATGGCTCTGCTTGGAGCAAGCGTCCTGTACTATATCTACAGCGGTATTTTCCAAGATCCTAGGGCTGCCTTGGACGCGGTCCTAGGCTTTAGTTTTGGTGCAAGTGCGCTGGCGCTTTTCGCAAAGGCGGGAGGCGGAATCTATACGAAAACCGCAGATATCGGCGCTGACTTGGTTGGAAAGGTTGAGATAGGCATTCCAGAAGATGACCCACGCAACCCAGCCGTAATCGCCGACAATGTGGGCGACAATGTAGGAGATGTGGCTGGAATGGGAGCTGACCTAGTTGACTCCTACATCGCAGGAACGATAGCCGCTATGCTTATTGGGGCAGAAACGTACGTGGGTCAAGCAACTTACGTTATTCTGCCCCTGTTGATTAAAGCGTCCGGGATTTTTGCCTCCATATTGGGGCTATTTCTTGTGAGAGTTGGGAAGAAAGGTAGTCCTGGCGCCGCTCTAAATCGGGGAACCTTTGCAACATGCTTCATTTTCGCAGTTCTGACATTCCTCGTAATCAACACCCTGCAATTAGGCAATCGTGGACTTGGCATCTTCTTCTCTGCTACTGCTGGGTTAATAGCCGGAATGATAATAGGAATAACTACTGACTTCTTCACATCTATAGACAGAACCCCTGTTCTAAAGACTGCGGAAGCCGCTAGAACTGGAGCAGCTATAAGCATCCTGGAAGGTTTCTCGTATGGAATAATGAGCATTGTCCCTCCAGTTCTCGGCATTGTTGTTGCCATGCTAGCCTCTTGGAACATCGCCTCAATGTTTGGAGTTGACCCTTTTTACGGCATTGCAATAGCTGCAGTCGGTATGTTAGCGACGCTTGGAATGATAATCTCTGCGGACGCTTACGGACCCATTGTGGATAACGCGAAAGGTATCGCTGAGCAATCTGGTTTGGGTGAAGAAGTCATAGAAAAAGCAGACAAGCTGGATGCAGCGGGCAACACAGCAAAAGCGATAACAAAAGGTTTCGCCATTGGAGCTGCTGCCCTACAAGTTATTGCTCTGTTTCATGCGTTCGCATTGATAGCGGGAGTAAAAGTCATTGACCTCTTAGATCCAAAGATAGTTGCTGGCGTTTTTGTCGGTGCGATGATGCCTCCGCTGTTTGCGGCCTTGCTGATTTTGGCTGTCGGAAAAAATGGTTATAGAATGGTTGAGGAGATAAGGAGACAGTTCAGAGAAAACCCTGGGATAATGGAGGGGACGTCTAAGCCAGACTATGCCAGATGCGTTGACATAGCGACTAAAGGAGCATTGAGAGAGCTTATTCTTCCTGGCGTGCTGGCTATCATTACCCCATTAATCGTAGGCTTCTTGCTGGGTCCCGCAGCGTTAGCCGCGTTTCTGGCGGGTAGTATTGTCACTGGAATAATCTTCGCTTTGTTGATGGCTAATGCTGGCGGCACATGGGATAACGCGAAGAAATACATTGAGACCGGGAAGTTCGGTGGCAAGGGTTCAGACGCTCATAAGGCAGCGGTTGTGGGGGACACGGTGGGCGACCCGTTTAAGGATACTGCTGGTCCCTCGCTTAACACTATGATTACAGTTATGACTCTTGTAGCCACCGTGTTTGCTCCCCTAATCGCTCTCTACGCATTGTAGGATAAGGCTGGCCAATTCACCTTCAACCTCTATTGAAAATTTCATGGTTGCTTCCTTGATTGTTGCTCTCATCTTCTTAGCATGATTTGATAGTTGCGTGTACTCAATGGTTTTAAGCCGATTTATCAGCTGTAGTATTTGCTGAAAGCCCATGCGTAGGCTTGTAGAACCGGCTAAGAAGGTAGCTGCATCGAAGCCATCATCAGAGGATAATCGCTGGATACTCGAACTGCTCGATAACAAGGAGCAAGCCGCTAATCTTAG
>CAYLSJ010000019.1:0-12331 GCA_964386655.1 uncultured Candidatus Bathyarchaeia archaeon
ACAGATAAACAAGCCAAAACGATCGTGCCAAAACGCTTGCTCAAATGCACCCTGTCCATGGAAACCTTCAAGACACTCATCGGCGAGCAAGAATACAAATGGTATGAGGACATAGGCGAGAAAGACCCCAAAACGGGCTTGAAACAGTTTGAAATCCTCAACTTCATGGACGGCAAAAGAACTCTCTACGACATCGCCAAGGCAGTCTCAGCGGAATACGGCGAAACCAACATGGATCACATTCTAAGATTCATCAAAGACCTAGAAAAAACAGGGTTCATCACGTCTAAGAGCACCTGAACGATGAAAAACCAGATGAAAGTTAGAATTGTAGAACTCCTCAGAAGCAATGGACCTTTTCCAAAGCTGAAATATGAATACACCACAGACCAACATTATCATCTTAGGATCTCGCACTCAAAGAAATCGTGGACAGTAAAACTAGTCCTGAAGCCTTATTCACAACCATTGAAAAAGCATTTTGAAGGAGAGCTTTTCGCGGATTTCGTAGAGGAGCCTCGGGCATTCGCTGCCTTGCTTAACAGAAAGCAGGTAGGCTGGATTGAAACCGGCTATCACAAATGGAACAATCGCGTGCGCATATGGCAATTTCTAGTTGAAGAAAAATACCGAAGAAGAGGCATAGGCTCACAATTGATGCAGCGCGCCATCACACTGGCAAGAGAAAAAGGCGCAAGAATGATAATCTTAGAAACACAAAGCTGCAACGTAAAAGCAATCCAGTTCTACTTGACACTTGGATTCCGCCTTATAGGCTTTGACACAGCAGCATATTCAAACAAGGACATGGAAAAGGGAGAAGTCCGACTTGAGCTCGGTCTCAGACTTTGAAGTCTTGTGGCAGCAGACGCTAGATGGCTAACGATAGCATTATAGAGAAAAGATTCGGCGACACTTGAGTAAACACCTATACTTGGGTGTGAGAATAGCAGTTCTCAGAGACACGATGCTGAGAGCTAACTGGGCATGGTTCACATCAAAGTAGGCGATGCTATTCTGGCAGGAATGGGCTTTGCTATGGGACTTGCCTTGACAAACCGAATATTTGAAACCACGAAGCCCTATACAAGAGCCAAACAGCAGTTATTATGCCTCAAATGCGGACGCAGAAACCCTGTCGAAAACAAGTTCTGCTGGCAGTGCGGTCAAGCGCTGTATCCATTGCCTACGACTCAATGCAGCAAATGCGGTGCAACCGTGCCCTCAATGAAGTACTGTGGAAACTGCGGTTCTCAGCTAAAGACATAGACAAGAAAGAAAAAGAAAGGGTTACTGCTAAGCCAATTTCTCGCCACAGTTCCCGCAAAACTTTGTCCCAGCGGCATTCTTCGTGTTACATTTGGGACAGTTGACATCTCCAGCGCTCATCGGTTTGCCACAGTTGCCGCAGAATTTCAAGTTCGCTGGAACCTCAGCCTTGCAGTGTGGGCACGTGGCTTTCACTGGTGGTGCCAAGCTACCTCCACAGTTGCCACAGAACTTGACGTTAGCCGGATTCTTTGTACCACAGCTTGGGCAGACCACAAGCTGCTGGCCAGCCTGGCCTTGCTGCATCTGTTGAGCCATCATGAACGGCATGGTCAGTCCAATTCCCGCCCCAACACCTGCTGCGGCTGCTCCTCCACCTTGACCGTCTTTAAGCTCGGCTGCGGTCTCCTTCATGTACTGCATTGCCATGGCTTGTGCGCCTACGCCAGACGCGAACCTTCGTGCTTCCTCTGGGATCTTGACGCCCTCGAATACGCAATCAATGACCTTCAAGCCAACCCTAGCGCCTTCGTCGCTGATTTTCAATGCCACCTTGTCTGTGGTCATGTCCACATTCTTGACAACAGTAAAGATGTCGTAGTTGCCGAATTCATTGATGATGCGCTCGTTCACAAACCCTCTAATGTAGTTTTCAACATCTTTGGAAGTGCTTGCTGAACGGTTGCCAAAAAACTCCACAACGAAAAGCTTAGCATCCTCAACCTTGTAGAGAAGATACCCAAAGAAACCAAGTTCAGCCTGATATTTGATGTCCCCGCTCGGGGCTGAGTAGGCTGTGCCGCCGAAGTTGCCTCTGAACTGACTATTGCTTACAAAAATGACCTCACATTCATAAATATCGCCTATTAAACCCAGTTTCCTTAAGGCGTTAGTTAACAATGGGATGTTGTTGCTGGTTATAGTGTGCCTTCCTGGTCCAAGGACATCGTATGCCTTGCCATCTCTGAAAAACACAGCCCACTGATTCTCTTTAACCGTAACCTGGCTTCCAGCTTTCAATGAAAGCTTCGGAAACCTATAGGCAATGTCTTCAGCGCCTGCGTAGTCCCATGCAACTTTCTCAATCAACGGCATTTTCCAATTTACACCTCCAGAGGTCGAAACTCCTTTTCTCTACTATCCCATTTGGCTTCCAGATTCAATATCAGAGACTTGATGTTCCTCACTTTGTTTCGTGCGTCAACCCATTTGTCGGCTTCCATGTCACTGTACAGTTCATCAACAGCCTTACTAACACTCTGAACTTCATCACCCAAAGCCTTGTCGTAATTGAACACTCTGGCTAGCTCTGTTTCTCTAATGTGCCCCTTGCGGTCAAACAAGCCAGCGTAGCCGTAGTCAGCTCGATGGATTTTCTCAGCCACCCTATCCATGACTTGTATAACTTTCTTGAAATCGTCACCTAATGTCATCTGCCCAGCGTTCAGTGCTGCAAGATAGATTTCTTCCCACCTGTGGCGCAAGCTTTTGAAATCAGCATAGTAATTGTCTCTCAATTTCTTGTCTAGTTCGCGCAAGTCCTCTTTTGTTGCGTAGCCGAACGTGAACACGTCTTGTATTTTTCCGAACAGCCCTTGTCGTTCTTTTACTCTCTCAATCGTTTCTGCTGTAGACATTCTCTAAACCTCCTCCTATGAGAACTTGAATAATGGTCTGCCGCCGCCTAGCACCTTGCCTTCGCATCCGTCAATGAGTATGACGTAGTTGTCGCCGCTCAAAGAATACTGAACAAACCATATCGGCGCGTGGACGAGTTCCCCATCACCGATGGACACGTTTGTAGAGCAGGACTGCAATGTGTCCACTTTGCCACTGGCAATCAACCTCTCTTTCGATTCAACCTCGGGCTTCACCCTACTCCTCGCTTCTTCCTCATTGAACTCAGTATTAAGAAACTCAGCGTCACTTGGAATCTTACCTGCATCAAAGGGAATCTTCTTTGCAGCTGGAACATCATAGAAATTAATCTCACTTATCATGGTGTTCCTCGCTAACATAGGCCACACGTAATAGTTAGAAAACGAGAGCACAACATTGCGCGGCTTTCGATCTTTCTGCTGCATCTCAGCATATGCACTGGCACCTGCTAACACCAGCTTGCCAAACTTCGACAGCTTGCTGCTTCTTTTGTCTGAGATAGCCTCTTGAGCCTGGTGAATTTCTCCTGCAATCCCTTGTCCAGCAACACCACTCAACTGAGTTGTCGCGTTAGCGGGGAAAACCCAGAAGGGCACAAAGCGCAGTTTCGCGTTGACGATCTGAGCTTCCTTAGATACACCCGACCTAAACAGTCCTTTGTCCATGTACTTCTGCGCCGCCTCAACAGCCTGTTGTGTCAGCAATCGGTTCTCAAGCATGCTGTGCTTCTTGATCTCGTCTTGGGTTGAAAGAGAAATCGTGTAACCGCAATATCTGCATGTGACTATAAGATCCTCTTGGCTTGGGGTAATGGGTGCTCCACACCTCGTACAGCTAGTTATCACTTGTCTTGTAGGCGCTGGTTTAGGTTGAGGCTGAGGTGCAAGAATAGGCACAGGCATTGTAGGAGCAACACTTGGCTGAATCTGAGGTGACAGAGCTGGCGGTGCCGGTTGCTGGATTGCCGACGGCAGGGAGATATTCAGAACTCGTCTCGCTTCAACATCTGGTCGTCCTCCTATTGACACAACACCTTTCAATGTCCATGTTCTCTCAAGCCATTGGCCGTCCATACGCATACCTTGAAACGTGGGTCCCATGTTTGACGGAATTACTATCTTGAAGGAGTATTGTTGGCTGAAGCCTCTGGGAACTATGAATCTCTCGCTTATCTTGCTCTGTCCATTGTGCATGCTGTACTCTGCTGTTGTGCCTTTTTGAACAGTGGTTGTTCTTGGACTGTATATACGCGTTTCAAGAGTCTCAGAAGCTCCTCGAATCGGTTCCCCGCCGCTTCTAAGTCGTTCAACACCATACAACTCAACTCGTATTTCTTTTGCCTCAAACTCTTCATCCGATGACAGCACCAAATCGCCTGTTATGCTCTCTCCTAGCACATAGCTGTCTTTAGCGATGTTCAACGTGAGCGATGCTTTCGGAGCTTGAAACGTCTTAAGCAAAGGCAAGAATGTATTCTCCTCTCATTGTATATCCTCTGATATAGTCTGATACACGGCAGAACACTTGTTCCAATAGAATTTGACTTTAAGACTTATGAATTACAGCTCCAGCTATGAAATCACTCTCCAAGCCGCCTAACGCACTCTTATGATGTCATGACCCTGTGTGATCTGCGTCTGACCAGTCTGGCAAGTGAGTAATCTCCGAAGAAACCAAACCGCGAGAAATGACTGTGCAGAGTTCAGGAGATGGCGATTTCTCCGTTTGCCAACTGTTCTGTGAATTTGCCTATTCCTTCGAGTTGTTGGTCAACTACTTCTGCGATTTCTTTTCTGACGTTCTCAAAGGAATCACCATTCTTCATAACAACCTGCACAGCCGCGACAGCAGGTTGATCAATCGGCTTGCCGATTTGGCTTAACAACCAAATGTACACCTCCTCAAGTCCTGATACTCTTCTGTAGACTTCACCTGCGATTTTATGGGTTAACGTGTTGTAAATCTTTCCAACGTGACTCACAGGGTTCTTTCCAGCAGCTGCTTCCGAGCAGTATGGTCTGTTCAATGGAATCACGCCGTTTGTGCGGTTTCCTCTGCCCACCTGTCCTGAGTCTCCGGACTCAGCGCTTGTGCCTAGAACGGTTAGATAGACGCCGTCCAAACCGCGTCCCCTTTTGTCCAGAGTGTTAAGTTCCACAGTAACGCTTTCGAAGTTGGCTTTTTTCATCACAAAACTTGTGATGTCCTCCTGAACACCTGCCTTCTTCCTGAAGTAATCGTCCTCGCTCTTCACAAAGCGGTCCACAAACGCCATGCACATCGTCAAATGCAGATCGTTGTTCTTCCTAAAGCCCATAACCTTTACGTCTTCACCTGACTCCGGAAACCGTTTCTTGAACCCGGGCGAGTTCACGTATTTCTCTGTGTCGCGAACTATCTGCTCGGTGCGAGTCATAGGGGCATAACCCACAGCAGCCGAAGTGTCGTTGGCGCCCAGCACCTTTCCCTTCCTATCGAAAATATCCATGAGCTCAGGATGTCCGGGTTTAAGCTCCACCTGATACCTTACATGCTCCTCGGGGTCAATAAAACGGAGATGTTCCTTGAACCATTCCTTCGCCGTCTTCATCGCTATATCTTTGACTGGAATCCTGTCTCCGTTAACATTAAAGGTTGCTCTGTCTCCAATAATCAACAACATAGGTTGTCTGACTTTGCCTCCGCCGAAGCGCGGCTCTGCCTCTCCTGCTGCAAGTAAAGATTTGTCTATGTTGTGGTGCAGGATACGGCCAGCCTCCTTGATGTATTCTTGACTCAGTTTGACAGATATTTTGTCCATTATATTGTCGCACATGAAGTCTGGATGCCCAAGTCCTTTTCGCTCAACTATCTCCAGCTTCTGCTGCTCTAGGGGGGTCTGCTTCAGGGCATCGACCAGAATATTTCTTGCAGTCATGATTCAATTCACCTGAGTTTTTTGGCGCAGTTGTATAGATAGAAAGGGATATATATTTTATGATATCTACAGGAGCATCAAAAATAACCTGTGGTTATCAAGCCATGGTAATCGAAGGCTCAACTCTAAAAAGGCTACGAGTCGAGGCTCGGCTCACGCAACGGCGACTTGCGGAACTCGTCGGCATTTCCCAAGCGCACATAGCCAAAATCGAAAAGGAAAGCGTTGATCCACGCTTGTCCACCGTCAACAAGATCTTGCACGTGCTTACTGAACGCGAAGGAAAAAAGTGCGGCGAAATCATGACCAATCACGTCATCTCGATCAAGCCGACAGACAAAGTGCTGAAAGCTAGTCAATTGATGATGAAAAATGCCATAAGTCAATTGCCGGTGCTTGAAGGCGGCAAGATTGTTGGCACAGTCACAGAAGACAGCATAATCAGAAATCTGAGCACGACACTTGCAGATGAGAGAATTGAGAAAATCATGCAGGCGCCGCTGCCCAGCGTTCCAGAAGACACGAACATAAGCATGGTACAGCCTCTACTTCAAGATCACCAAGCTGTACTCGTTGTGAGACGTGGCGAAATAGTGGGCATAATAGCCCGTTCTGACTTGCTGAAAGTGATCTCTCGAAATCCGCTTACCAGATGATTTCCAACCCATTTAAGTTCCAAATGGAACCCGTCGCAGAGACGCGGAAAATGCCAAGCGCGCACCAATTCTTTGCAGTTAACATCATCATACATGAACAAGACTAAAACGTTATCTCTCCAGACCGAGCTCTACTCAAGTGCTAGGGGGATATTACATGCCCATCCTGCCGATAGACACAGGACGCTACGGCACACCAGAAATGAAGGCAATCTTTGAGGAAGAAAGCCGTCTACAGAGAATGCTGGATGTAGAAGCCGCCTTAGCTTGGGCACATGCCGAAGTAGGCGATATCCCACGGAAAGACGCCCAAGCAATCATAGATGCAGCAACAATTAAACACGTCAAGCTCAGCCGTGTTAAGGAAATCGAAGCTAGGATAAAGCATGATGTAACATCAATTGCACGCGCATTGTCGGAAGCAGCTGGATCAAGCGGCGCTTACGTTCATCTTGGGGCCACCAGCCAGGATATTAACGATACTGCCACAGCGCTGCAACTTAAGGAAGCGACCGGACTAGTTCACGCAAAACTGAACGTGTTGGAGAAAACTTTGATGGAAAAAGCGCAGCGATACAAGCGCGCCATAATGATAGGCAGAACACATGGTCAACACGCTTTGCCGATAACTTTGGGCTTTAAGTTTGCAATATGGTTACGAGAGGTGTCGCGGCATATACAGAGGCTGCAACAATGCAGAGAGCGGCTTCTGGTTGGAAAGATGAGTGGCGCAGTTGGAACTCAAGCGGGCTTGGGATCAAACGCGCCAAGGATCCAAGCACTTGTGATGCAAAAACTAGGGTTAGGAACCGCTGACATCACAAACCAAGTAGTTCAACGTGATCTACATGCAGAATTCATACTTCTATTATCAATAATTGCTTCGTCGCTCGAGAAAATCGCCACGGAAATCCGAGAGCTCCAACGCCCAGAGATAGGAGAGCTAGCTGAACCATTCGAATCAGTCAAGCAAGTTGGGAGTTCAACAATGCCCCACAAGCGAAACCCAGAGCTGTGCGAACGCATCTCCGGCCTATCCAGAGTTGTTCGGAGCTTGGTTGTTCCGACGCTGGAGAACATCCCAACTTGGCATGAAAGAGATTTGACGCAGACCTCACCTGAACGGTTTATCATCCCGGAGTCATGTATTCTTATAGACTATATGCTCCAATTGACGATTAACATTCTAGTTGGCCTTAAAGTCGATAAAGAAAAAATGAAGAGGAACATTGATCTGACGCAAGGACGCTCTATGTCGGAAGCAATCATGATTGCGTTGACAAAGAAGGGCATTAACCGTCAAGAAGCACATGAATTGCTACGGATATTGACGATAAAAAGCGAGGCTGAGAAGCAGCCTTTCAAGAAGACTCTGATGGAAAATAAGACTGTTCGTATGAAGTTGACCGAGAGAGAACTGGACCAGGCTCTAGACCCGCACAACTACCTTGGAACTGCCTTACAGCAAATTGATCTGATGATCAGAAAGACGCAACGCGAGAGAAAATCAAGAGGGCTAGTTGGCTGAAATAGACACACATCAGGTCAGTATTCTGTCAAAGCTCGTTGTTCCCATTCTTTGCCCTTCTTCAACTTTTTCAGGTCTTCAGCCTTGATGAACCCACCTACTTGATCCTTAACTCTCTTTGCCACTTTCGGTCCGATTAGCGGCAGGCCTGTCAACTGATCGAGCGACGATTTTCTGAGATCGTCCAGCGTCTTCAAACCTGCGTTGTGGAGTATGCGTGCTCTGACCCTGCCTATGCCTTCTAACTGCACTAAGGGTAGCAGTTCAGGTCTGACTCCTTTTTCGATGCGCTCTATGATTACATTGAGGTCTGCCAGAACGTTCTTTGGGATATTGAACAAGCGTGCCAGCTCGTGTGAAGCGTAGAGTAGCCATCGTGCGGATTCGATAACTCTGTACAGATCACCGGGTTGTACTTTGAATTTTTCGATCATGTTGTCTTCGGTTGTCTCCTCTATCCATGCACGTAGCGTCCAAGCTGTCTTAGCCTCGGTTAAGAACTCCTCATAAGCAATGTTGTCTTCCCACTGCTCAGGTACAGGAAAAGCCCATTCACTTCGATGTTGATCCACGAACAATGATAGTTCTTCCATTTCACTTGGGAAGGGTCGCAATCTGGGAAACATATCGGGTGTGTGTGCGATTACCTGAAAGTAGCTGATGTCGGTTGAGGGTGGTGGACGCTTCTGTAACGCGTCTCTTATAATCACCCCAGAGACTGGATCAATGTATAATTCGCTGACTCGTCGTCCAAAGCGTGTAGCGTATATGTTTGCCTCGCTGGCTTCGATCATTTTTTCGTCGTGAAGGAACTTCAATATTTTGATGATGACGCTTTTGATCGCTTTAGGGTCGTATTGATAGGCGTAGAAGGTTTGTCCGAAGAAGTCGTATATGCCCTGTTCTGTGTGGGCGAAGTCTGAGGCTATGGTGGCGAGTACGTGTCCGCGTAGTATGCGTTCTACAGCTAGTTTGGACCAGATGCGCTCTGGCTCGGCTAGTACGTAGCTGTCTATGAGGTAGTCGCGTTCGTCTTCTGTTTTGGCGATTAGTATGGCTTCGCCGGTTTTGTCGTATTTTGGTCTGCCTGCTCTGCCAGCCATCTGTTTGTATTCGAGTACGGTTATTGGGTACCAGCCGTAGCCGGGTTCGTATCGTCTGTAGTCTTGGACAACGACCATGCGGGCTGGTAGGTTGACGCCGAAGGCGAGTGTTGGTGTGGCTGTTAATGTTTTGATTTTTCCTTCTCTGAATGCGTTTTCGATTAGTCTTCTGTGGGCTCCGGCTAGTCCTGCGTGGTGGAATGCTGTGCCTTTTTCGATTAGGTGGGCTAGGAGTTCGTTTATTCTTGTGCGTTCTCCTGTGGTTAGTGTTTCTTCTGCGAGTTTGTTTAGGCTTCTTTTTAGTGGTTTGGACAGCAGTTTGTCTATTTCAGTTGATGCTTTTGTGGCTAGGCTGACTGCCATTTTCCTTGTTGCTGTGAATATGAGGGCTTGTCCGCCTGTTTTTATTGTGTGTAGGGCTAGGTTTATGGCTGGGTTGGCTGTGTGTTGTTCTATTTTTTGTGCTCCGCCGTCTTTGAATTGGATTTCGTTTTGGTTTAGTACGCCTTCGCGTAGTGTTACTGGTCGCCATGTGGTTGTTATGGAGTTGGCTTTGAGCCATTCTGCTGCTTCTTGTGCGTTTTTGACTGTGGCGCTGAGGGCTAGGAGTTGGGCTTGTGGGTTGATTTGTTTTAGTCTGGCTAGTACGACTTCTAGTGTGGGTCCGCGTTCGCTGTCGTTGAGGAGGTGGATTTCGTCTGCTATGATTAGTGTGGTTTCGTTGATCCATTTGGTTCTGTGGCGTAGTAGGCTGTCGGCTTTTTCGTTTGTTGTGATTATGATGTCGTAGTGTTCGAGCCATGGGTCGCTGCTGTCGTAGTCTCCTGTGGTTATGCCGATTCTGATGGGGTGTCCGTTGGGTTTTTTGATTTTTTGGTATTTTTGGAATTCTTGGTATTTTTCGTTGGCTAGGGCTCTTAGTGGTGTTAGGTAGAGGGTTTTGCCGTTTTTTTCTAGTATGTGTTTGAGTGCGCATAGTTCTGCGATTAGTGTTTTTCCGCTGGCTGTTGGAGAGGCTAGGATGAGGTTTTTGCCTTGTAGTGCTCCGGCTTGTATGGCTTCTTGTTGTGGTGGGTAGAGTTCTGTTATGCCTGTGGCTGTTATGATTTGTTTGGCTTCGTCGGGTATGGATAGTTCTGTGATTTTCATTGGTTGTGGTTCGCCTTTGTGCTGTAGGGTATTAGTATGGGTGTGGAAAAAATTTTTTGTGGTGAATGTTAGGTTTTTCTGGTTTACGTTCGTAAATGCTTGTGGGTATGGGTAGTATGGGTCTGGAAAATTTTTTTCGGCGTGAAAGTTCTACTTTTCTGTTTGTGTTCTAGGCTCTGTTTCTGGTTTTGATTGGTGTTTTGGGCTCTGTTTACTTTTGCTTTGTGGTGCGCTTGTGCATAGCTTGTGGTGCGGTTCAATGTTGGTTAGAGTGCGCATTGCCTATGTTGAATGGCTTTGCGGGAAGAGAGATTTCAGAAGAAGAAGGAGACTAGCCTCTTATATCTTATTCTATCATTGTTGAAGTGCGTTTTGTGGCTGAAGCTGTGTGCACGTCATCGTCAGAATGTTCCAAATGACGACATCATCTGGCATAGTGTGGCTGTGGGCTTCTGTGTGTTTTTGAGTTGTTGAACACGCAAGACTGCACTGTTCAACTTCTTTTATGTTGGCTGTAATGTTGTGGGCCGTGGCTGTTTTGAAGTTGTTGTTGACGTTGAAGGGTTTGCTACAACAACTTCTCGAATGTTAGTTATGTTGAAGGGGATGCTGGTTTCTGTCTTCATGAGTCGTTAACTTTCGCTTAGAAGCTGTAACGATACCGAGGTACTTCAGGTTTAGAAGTAGTAGTCTGTGCCGCGTGTTTGATGGACTACTACTTCTATGCTTATAGGCGGCTGGCTGTGTGAGTGGATAGAATTTCTATTTCGCATTGACATCGTCGTTGTTCTAAACATTGGTGCTAAATAGCTGTTCTGTGAACAATGTAATCGGAGAAGCCTGTGCGAATCAGAGGCAACACACTCCGAGTTCTGTTCGCGGTAGCTCTGGCTTTTTACATCTACTGTGTGCTTTCGCCTTGGGCATGGAAGTTTTCACAGTCTATGCGGGCAGAATTCGGTTCATCAGGCAACGATTTTTATTGGTCATTTCAGGCGTGTTCTTATCGGGCTTACTCTGGGATTTCGTGGGATTTTTACTTCAACCCTCAGCAAAGAAGTGTCCTGTGGGATTTCTGGTTTGCTCGGGAAACCTACTACTACGGCTTTACCTATGAGTGGATTCGAATATTCGCCTTTCAGCTTTTAACTGTGGCTTCAGGCGTCTTTGTCCTGATGAAACGGTCACATGAAGCCAGATGGATGCTAGTGCCGGTCTCATTCTCTATTATTAGTGAATTCTTGGGCGTGCTAGTTGTTGCCAGATATATGTATGTATGGCATGGCTATGCAAACCCCTCATGGGGGCTTCCGTTTGCTATGTTTTCCACTCTCGGTCTTGTAATGCTGTTTCTCACCCAATACGCCCTTGAAAGAAGGGCGCGTCGGAACATTCTACTTTCCAAATCCTCATTAACGTAATTTGTGTGTGCATGGAATTTCTATCCAACCAACCAATTTACCTATTGAGGTCCGTCAACCAACTTGGAGTCTTGAAATCAGTTATGACAATGCACTGACCTTTCTCCCAGTCGGGATAAGGCTTGATATCTAGAACAGGGGTGTTGTCAATAGCATCAAGTCCGCGCACCCAGAGGGCGTTTCCTTCACGTTTTATAAGTTTCACCAAGGTCAAGCCAATTGGGTTAGGACGAATCGGAGCCCTCGTTGCGAATATTCCAACATTGCCTTTGGGGTGAACTAACATTTTTTCTCTTTCTGAGATTCTGTTCATCCAAAATATAATGTGAATGTGTGACCACTCTTCAATGCCATCCAACCCTTTTGCGAACTCGTTTTCTATGACTATCTTTGATAGTAGATTTCTATCTCTTTCATCATCATTAGACGACAACCGCTTGACGAAACCTATCGGTGTCATCTCAATTCTCCTTGAAGAGGACAATTGCACCACACAAGCGGGGTTTCATCACAAGAATATTAGCTTATGTGTGCGCGCTTGTTGGTTGGATAGAATTTCTATGCACACACACAAATTGACGACGTATTGGTTGAGTTTGGCTTGGGTAGAATTCTATGCTTCCACACAC
>CAYLSJ010000020.1:0-12199 GCA_964386655.1 uncultured Candidatus Bathyarchaeia archaeon
TAACTATGGACAGACCTGAACCAGGTGGGCTGAGCGGAGCATCGTTGGAAGAAGCTATAAGCTGGGGCAAGGTCAAGCCAGAGGGCAGAACGGTAACTGTTGTATGTGATGCCACCATAGCGTTTCCACTCGTGATTGCGGCTGCATTGGACAGCCGTCTGAAAGAGTGAAGTTCCTAGCCTCCTCGCGTTTCTCGTCTAAGCTAACCAGATATATATTTAAGACCCAAACTGATTAGGGTTGAAAGATAAAGTATGGCTCTTGAACGCTTCGGCTCCTCCATATATGAAGCTATACGCAAGGTCTTCCGAGCGCCAGTTGTCGACGAAGCAACAGTTAGAGAACTTGTCAAAGACCTGCAGCGCGCCCTATTCCAAGCTGATGTTAATGTGCAGCTTGTCCTCTCAATCTCCAAAGGCATTGAGGAAAGAGCGTTAAAGGAGAAGGTTCCGCCAGGTGTCTCAAGACATGAGCATGTCATAAAAGTCGTGTATGAAGAGTTAACTCGCTTTCTAGGCGAGAAGCCCGTCCCATTAAGGGTTGAGCCTGGAAAAAGAACAGTTCTCATGCTCGTTGGCATTCAAGGCTCAGGCAAAACTACTAACACAGCAAAACTAGCACGCTACTTCCAAAAGCGAGGACTAAAGACCGCACTCATTTGTGTTGACACATATCGTCCAGGCGCCTATGCGCAACTCCAGCAGTTGGCAGCAAGGATCAACGTACCCCTTTACGGAGAGCCCAACAACAAAAACCCAGTTGACATAGCCCAAAACGGATTGAAAACCCACACGGACAAAGACGTAGTCATCATCGACACCGCTGGACGCCACAAGGAAGAGAAAGGCTTAATCGAAGAGATGAAGATGTTGGAGAAAGCAATCAAACCAGACGAAATCATCCTTGTGTTGGATGGCACAATTGGTCAGCAAGCCGCAGGTCAAGCCAGAGCATTCCACGAAGCCACACCGATAGGTTCGATCTTTGTTACTAAACTTGATGGTTCAGCAAGAGGTGGCGGTGCTCTTTCAGCTGTAACCGCTACGGGCGCACCGATTAAATTCATCAGCACAGGCGAAAAAGTGGACGACGTAGAACCCTTTGTGCCATCTCGCTTCGTCGGACGACTACTGGGCATGGGCGATTTACAAAGCCTCATTGAAAAAGTCCGCGAAGCCGAAGTCCAGGTACCAGAAAAGAAAATGAAACAAATACTCTCGGGCAAATTCACGTTAACCGACATGTACGAGCAATTTGAAGCCATGAAAGGAATGGGCTCCTTCAGACGCTTACTAAAGCTGATTCCAGGCTTCTCCTACAACATACCCGACAACATGATGGACATGGCTGAAGACCGCCTCAAAAAATTCCGCGTCATCATACAATCCATGACGCCGCAGGAAAGAGACGACCCTAAAATCTTCAACTCATCTCGCGTGCATCGGGTAGCCCGAGGCTCAGGCACAAGCGAGAAAGAAGTCAAGGAGCTTCTCAATCAGTACAACATGATGAAGCGTATGATGAAGACACTGCGCAGAAAACGAGCCATACCCTTTCTTGGAAAACAACTGCCACTGGGACAGCTCAAAGACCTGAAGGAATAAACAGCGCACTCTAGAGAAGTGACAGGTTTGGCGCTTGACATACTTGAGAAAGCACAGCAAATGTTGGAAAAACATCCATTGTGCAACCATTGCCTTGGCAGACAATTTGCCTTACTTGGTCATGGCATCGACAACGAAAAACGCGGTGATGCCCTAAAACTCCTCTTAACCATGAAAGCACAGCAAATGGCAATGTCGAAGAACAAGACTGGCATAATGCTTTTGAGGATTCTAGCCTCGAACGGCAGCTATGTCATGGCTACAGGAATCCTCGAAAGGATAAAGCACAAACCAGACGCTCCTCAGACTTGCCACCTCTGTCAAGGACGATTGGAATCCCTGGAAAAGCTTACAGACCTCGCCTTAGCCAAGTTGAAAGAATACGAGTACAAAACCATGTTAGTAGGCATTGAACTGCCAGTTGAAGCTGAAGAAAGAGAAGATGAGTTCAAAGGCAAGTTCACAATTGTACACGGCGAAAGCCTACGCAACGAATTCAGCCGAAACATTGGCAAACGAATCGCTGAGGCAACAGGAAAACAGATAGAGCACGAACACCCGGAAGTAGTCGTTTTAATTAATCCATTCACCGAAAAGGTAACACTGCAAGTCAACCCAGCTTACATTGGTGGTCGATACCGAAAACTTGTACGAGGCATTCCTCAATCTCGCTGGTTCTGCGGCAAATGTCGAGGAAAAGGCTGCAAGAAATGCAATTGGACGGGCAGAATGTACTCGGAATCAGTTGAGGAGATAGTGGGCTATCCAGCATTGAAGATGATGGATGGGGAAGACATAGCCTTACATGGTGCTGGACGCGAGGACATAGACGCCCGCATGCTTGGGTCTGGACGCCCCTTCGTCCTTGAGGTCAAAAAACCAAGAAGGCGTTTTATCAACCTCAAAAACCTACGAAAAACAATAAACACCAGCGCAAATGGAAAAGTTGAGGTTTCAGACCTCTACTTTGCCAACAAAGATGTTGTCAGACGGTTGAAACGAAGCGAATCTTCGCAAAAACTGTACAAGGCAACGGTTGAAGTGGGCAAGCATGTCTCGCAGAAGCAGTTGACTGAGTTACAGAAAGCGTTGAGCGGCGCAGCAATCAAGCAGCAGACACCTAAACGAGTCATGCATCGCCGTGCAGATCTGGTCCGGGAAAAGTACATATATGAGGCGCATGTAAAGAGGTTGACGCCCAACCGCTTTCAAATAGAAATACGATCCCAAGGAGGCCTCTACATAAAGGAATTGATAACGGGAGACGATGGCAGAACTGTGCCCAGCGTGTCTCAAATCTTAGGCGTCAAGGCAGTTCCCCTCGCGCTTGACGTGTTGGGCGTTTACATGGAGGACGATAAGTAATTGAGGAAAAAAGGCTATCAGATGAACACAAGGGCTCTGTTTAGAAAGGATCCTAGAGAACGAGGCAAGACTACACTGAGCAAGATTTTGCAGAGCTACAGCGAAGGAGACAAAGTTGTGATTAAGATCGACTCAAGCGTGCACAAGGGCATGCCTCACAGACGCTATCACGGCAGAGTTGGCGTTGTCACGGCTAAACGCGGTCGCTCCTACGTCATTCATGTAACCCAAGGCGACGCAACCAAGGAAATAATTGTTCGCCCAGAGCACTTGACATTGTACGCGAGCAGTGTGGTGAATTAAGCCGTGCCCAGAAAGGCATTGCGGGAACGCATGCTTACTGTCCCAGAAGTGAAAAAGGCACTGGAGTTGATTGGAGAGGAGAAGCTGGACCAGTTTCAACGCCGGTCACTTGACTACGCCTCCAAGTTCGCGAAGGTTGAAGACGAGAAAGCAGAGGTTATTGTTGACACCCTGAAGGATACGTTTGGGCTAGATGAGGAAGAAGCCATTCAGATCGTCAACTGCATGCCTGAAAGCATTGAAGAAATCCGAGTATTCTTGGGCGGAGGACGCAAGATTATTGAAACCTCAAAGCTGCAGGAGATACTAAGCTTTTTAGACGAGCACAGAAAATAAGAGAGTAGGCGCATCCACACAACACAACCTGCTTGTTCAAGATAAGGGGTAGGACGAGTAGAGTATGGAGAAGAGATACGAGGAACACGCCTATATACTGGACTACCTTCCTCATGGCAGACCACAAGCCAGACCCTCATATCGAGCAGGAGCCCTCGTCCAACTTGTCGGAGAAGAATTCTTCACCTTACTCGAAGCCACTCTGAGAGAAGGCTTGATCATGAAGCCTGCAGACAGAGTGTACGTCGGCAAAGACTCCAGACATGAAATCACTTACATCATCGGTCGCATCAGCTACGAAGAACTTACATCTGCGGCAAAAACCGAGTTACCATCAGTTCTAGAGAAAATCGTGCTCAACCGTGAAGCTTGGTTCATAAATTTCTTCAACACAGCTCAGGCCATCACGCCGCGCATGCACGCGCTCGAGCTGATTCCGGGCATAGGCAAGAAGTACATGTGGCAAATCATAAACGAACGCGATAAAACACCTTTCCAGAACTTCGTAAGCCTGCAGCAAAGAGCAAACATACCAAGTCCAGCCAAACTCGTGACGAAGCGAATATTGGAAGAGTTGTCTGGTGAAAGCAAATACAGATTGTTCACTCGGGCGCCATGACAAGTCGCTGAACCTTTATAACGAGACCATCAGAATCCTGCGCCAGCATCATATTCTTCCAAAGAAGCGATTAGGTCAGAACTTCGTTGTTGACGATTCACTGCTGCAGACCATGGTAAGTTGTGCCGACGTAGGCCCGAAGGACATTGTCTTAGAAGTAGGAGCTGGACTTGGATTTCTAACGCGACTGTTGTCGTCAAAAGCCAAAAGGGTCATGGCAGTTGAAATAGATCATAGGCTGATTCCAATTCTAAAGGAGCAGCTTCCACATCTACACAATGTTGCGCTTATTGAAGGTGACATATTGACCGTCAGTATCCCACGATTCGATAAAGTTGTTTCGACTCCGCCTTACTCCATCTCTTCTCCATTGCTTTTCTGGCTTCTGGAAAAGTCTTTCAAGCTTGCCGTTTTAGTTTTTCAAGAGGAGTTTGCCGCTCGTTTAGCAGCCGCGGTGAGCACCAAGGATTACAGCAGGTTGACCGTAGCAACCTATTATCGAGCCGATGTGGAACTACTTGACCGCGTGCCAAGACGCTGCTTCTATCCACCCCCTGACGTGGACTCCACAATTGTGCGCCTGAAGCCCCGGTTGAAGCCTTTCAGAGTGAGGAATGAGCAGGCGTTTTTTGATCTAGTTCAAACAGTTTTCACACAACGCAACAAGAAACTGCGCAACGCCATTCTGCCGATTCTGCAAAGGCACGGGTTGGCACGAGAAAGAGCCCAAGCATTGGCTGACACTCTGACGTTTCACGATAAACGAGTGCGCGAACTGGCGCCAGAAGACTTTGGAGCATTAACTGATGAAATCCTTGAGAAAACGCGCCTTCTACGATGATTTGGCTTTCGAGATTTCTGAGGAAGTCTACGAGCCAGCTGAAGACACGTTTCTGATTGCAGATGTCGTCAAACGTGTTGTCAAAGAAGGAGATATGGTGCTGGACATTGGAACAGGCTGTGGATTGCTAGCTGTGGTAGCAGCAAAGATAGCCGCGGAAGTTGTCGCTACAGACGTTAATCCGCATGCTCTCAGATGTGCCAAGCTGAATGCAGAAACCAATGGAGTTGCCCTCAACATCAAAATGTGCTTAGGCGGCCTGTTCCAGCCAATGCGCAGAACAGAGCAGTTTGATGCAATTATCTTTAATGCTCCTTACTTGCCCTCTTCTCCTGATGAGCAAGAAACATGGCTTGGACAAGCTTGGGCTGGCGGATCAACGGGCAGACATCTCATCGATGAATTTATCGTCGAGTCGCAGAATTACCTCAAGCAGAAGGGAAGGATTCTGCTCGTGCAATCCAGCCTTGCCAACATCAGCACAACCTTGGAGAAATTCCACGGAAAAGGTTTGGAGGCTGAGGTTGTTGCTGAAAAGAAAGCTGACTTTGAGACAATAGTCGTTATACAAGCAAATCATTTATCCAAATAAAGAGAATGAAACTGTGAAAGGTGGTTTGCCGTGAAGTTTCTGGTTTTGCAGTGGATTAAACCTCAAGTGCCTATCGAACGGTTGGCAAGCTTAACACCAGCTCAGTTCAAATACTTGGATAAATTGGAGTCACAAGGGAAAATCGACGCATACTACCATTTGATTGGGCGACAAGGACACATGATAATCTGCAACGCTGACACTGACGCTGAGTTATCAAGAATAATAGGTGATGATCCGTTGTTCTTCGATAGCGAGCGTCAGATCTATCCGTTAACAACTAAAGAAGTGCATGAGAAACGCTTGCTTGAAATGCTAAGGCGAAAGTGAGCCGCTGCTATTTCTTCTTCTTTTTCTTCTCAAACTCTTTAGCATGGGCTTCGCAGCAAAAGTAGTATTCTCTGCCGTTGATTGTGCGCCTCACCACGGCGAATGTGCACTTCTCTGGTTTGCAGATTTCCGCGTTGCATAACTCGCATTTGATGAACTCGGTCACTTGCGCGCCTCCTTCTTTTTCAAATAGTCTTGGATAGCTGCGTGTAAACCATCCGCAGCCAGATTGGAGCAGTGCATCTTTATGGGTGGCAAGCCGCCTAGGTTGTCAGCAACATCGCCTCTCGATATTTTCATGGCTTCCTCCAAGGTCTTGCCCTTAGCCAGCTCGGTTATCATGCTGCTTGTGGCTATGGCGGCGCCGCATCCGAAGGTCTTGAATTTTATGTCTGCAATGTGGTTGTCCTTAACCTTGATGTAAATAGACATCAAATCGCCGCAAACAGGGTTTCCTACCGTTCCGACTCCGTCAGCGTCTGGAATTTCACCCATGTTACGTGGATTGCGGAAGTGATCAAGCACCTTGTCGGTGTACACGCTATTGCAGCATCTCCTTAGGAGTCAAGGGAGAAATTGCTCGGAGCCTTTTAACTATATCGGGCAGAGCTTTGACAACGTAGTCAACATCTTCATCAGTGTTCTGTTTGCCCAAAGTGAACAAGAGCGAGCCATGAGCCTCTTCATGCTTCAATCCAATAGACAGTAGCACATGCGATGGCTCCAAAGTCTTAGACGTACACGCTGAACCTGATGAACAAGCCACGCCGAGCATGTCGAGACTGAGGATAAGCGACTCACCCTCAACGTAACTGAACCTTACATTGACGTTGTCAGGCAACCGCTGCGTATGATGCCCATTCAGAAACGATGCTGTCACATTTCCTAATGTGCCTTCTATAAGTCGGTCACGAAGGCGTACAAGCCTCTCTCCCTCAGTCTTCATTTCAGCTCTAGCAATTTCAGCAGCTTTACCAAAGCCTACAATGGCAGCAACGTTCTCTGTGCCAGATCGCAGGCCTCTTTCTTGTCCACCGCCCTGAACTGTGGGTTCGATTCTCGTGCCTGTCTTAACGTAAAGTGCTCCCATTCCTCGCGGGCCGTACATGTCGTTTGATGATATTGTCATGAGGTCTATGTTTTCTGCTTGCACGTTGACTGGTACTTGTCCACATGCTGAAACCGCGTCTACATGAAGCATTGCTCCTTTGCGGTGGACTGTCTCAGCGATTTTTTGGATGGGTTGAATTGTTCCGATCTCTCCGTTGCCGTAAGCCACAGAGACAAGTGTTGTCTTATCAGTGATAGCCTTCTCTAAAGTTTGGAGGTTAACGAAGCCATATTTGTCCACGGGCAGGAACGCGACGCTAAAGCCGTTCTTGATGAGGCTTTTACACGGGTTGACTATTGACATGTGCTCAATTGCTGTCGTGATGATGTCGTTGCCCTTGTCTTTGTTCCTGAGCGCGACGCCCTTGATGGCTAGGTTGTTGCTTTCTGTGCCGCCTGACGTGAAAAATATCTCTTCAGGCTTTTTTGCTCCGATCAAGTTCATTATTCTCTCTCGGGCGTCTTCGATGGCTTGTCGAGCTTCGTTACCCCATGAGTGAGGCGAAGATGGATTGCCATATTTGTCAACGAAATAAGGCATCATAGCCTCCACTACTCTAGAGTCAAGAGGCTTGCCTGCGGCGTGGTCCATATACACGCGTCTCATCATCTTTTGTCTACCCCCTAAAAGCAAAGCACAGTGCTGGCGTCCAAAGCCATATCGTTCAGAGTTGCGGCGCCAACGATTTTGGCTTCTGGAATAAAGTCACCACGTGAAATGCCCAGTAACATGCAGCTCTGTTCGCACACTGCAAACTTGACGCCCGCCCTAATAGCCTGATCCATAACCTGCCTCAGGGCTGGAAATTGACCGAGTTTAACCTTTTCAGCTGCACCTTTCTTGACTATGGTTACGCCTTTGATGATAAAGTAGACTGTGGCGTCTAATCCCATTGCTGCGGCTGTGGCAGCCAAGATGAAAGGCGCGTATGTCCGCTCAGGCGTGTCAACGCCACTTGTCTGCACGTAGAGAATCTTCTTTCTAGTGCTCATTCTAGCAGATCTCCCTCCTTATTTCACCTTTCTTATTATGAAGCGAACCGTGTTGCCCTCTTTGCTCACGTCTAGGATTTCCTGCTCTAGTCGTTTGCAGAGGCTTCTGATGTCTTCTTCAGCCGCAGGATCATCCGCTAATACTTCAAGGACTTCCCCGACTTTCATGTTGTCCAGTTCCACACGCACGCGGAACACTGGTTCAGGACAGAAGAGTCCAAGGCAATCCAGAGTTCGATGCGGCTTATTCTTCTCAGGCATGAGGACACACTTCTCTTCAACTGTGAAAAATTAACATAATATTTCTCATACATATAAGCTGTTAGAGTTTAGCGTTTCGCAGCTAATAAACCAAATATAGCCCGACCGTGTCTTAATGCAGAAGGCTAGAGGCGAAAACGCATGTGTATAGTCGGCAAGAACAAACTCATCGAGTTAATCGACAACTACAAAGTGATTTACCCTTACGATTACCGTCTTCTCGACGGCGACGGCTACATCCTAACCGTCAAAGAGGAAGTCACACTTCAATACCTAGAACATCGCAACATCAACTCATACGAAGTTGTGTTCACACCACCACAGTACGTAGCGCATCTGACCGCCAAGAGCAAATACGGACGTATGGGCTTGTCCTTCCTTAACGCAGCTAAAGCACACAGCGGCTTCGTGGGGCGACTCGTTCTCGAACTAGTCAACTTGAGCAATGACCGCCGACCTATCACCATCAAGCGAGGCGACCCCTTCATGCACATCGAATTCATTACACGTGAGGGCGAACCCTCCCCCTACATGGGTGAGTACCAGTTTCAGGACATGACCAACGACGAAATAATGATGTACGTTCCCATATTGCGAAAGGTGTTTCCGAACTTCAGTCAGTTGGCCAAAGTCTGGCTGAAAGGCGACTTCCCCTAAGAACGCCCTTCAAAACCGAGTAGTTTATTCTAAAACGTAGCTTCAATTCATATTTCTTTTAAGTTGAAGACTTTCAACAAATGGTTTAAATAGAATGCTTTCGTATGCGTGAGGATGGGATGGCGTTATGAAAGCAAAAAACTTCAGGGAAGCCAAAGGCGCACCATACACGCGTAAGGAGTACATTAGAGCATCGCCTCCATCAAAAATAACCAAGTTCACAATGGGTGACACAAAGGCAAGTTTTCCAATACAAGCACGTTTGTTGTCAACTCAGGAGGTTCAGATTCGGCATAACGCCCTTGAAGCCGCCCGCGTGGCTTCTAACAGAGTGCTTATGACCAAGTTGGGCAACGCCTACATCATGCGTGTCGTGCCTTATCCCCACACAATACTGCGGGAAAACAAGATGATTTTTGGCGCCCATGCAGACCGCCTTCAAGATGGTATGCGAAAAGCCTTCGGCAAACCAGTTGGAATTGCAGCCCGAGTCAGGATTGGGCAGCCCATAATCGAAATAGGCGTCAACGAGAATGCTGTTGAAGTTGCCCGAGAGGCTTTGGAAAGAGGACAGGACAAGCTGCCAATCCCATGCCGCATAATTATTGAAAGAACACCCAATTAATCGCAAGTCAGTAAGAGGTGAATGTTGTTGCCTTCGCCGCGAAAAGAGAAGCGCATCCTCTGGTTTGAAGAGCTGGGCAAAGAGGACATCCCCCTCGTCGGTGGCAAGAATGCTAACCTAGGCGAAATGCTGCGAGCCAAGATTCCTGTGCCCCCGGGCTTCGCCATAACAGCCCAAACGTACCATGAGTTCATCACAAAAACAGGCATAGCTGAAAAAATCTATAGAACCATTGAGGAAACAGTCAAAGATGCAAACAACCCCAAGCACTACGAGGAAGCTTCGAAAAGAATCCGAAAACTCATCGAATCCACGCCCACACCCGCTGAAATCGAAAAAGCGATCAGAGCAGCTTATCAAGGACTCGGTGAGAAGCTGGGCATAGGCGAAGTGCTCGTAGCTGTTCGTTCAAGCGCCACGGCTGAGGACCTACCGGATGCATCGTTTGCTGGTCAGCAGGAAACTTATTTGAACGTAAAAGGCGCAGACGAGCTTGTAGAGACAACTGTAAAGTGCTGGTCCAGCCTCTTTACGCCTCGCGCCATTTTTTATCGCAACCAAAAAGGGTTCAAGCATGAGCAGGTGCTCATCAGCGTCGGCGTTCAAAAAATGGTCAACGCCAAGGCTGCAGGTGTAATATTCACTATTAACCCAGTAACGGGCGACCCTAATGAGATTGTCATCGAAGGCAATTGGGGGCTGGGAGAGGCTGTAGTGTCAGGCTCAGTTACCCCAGACGATTATACAGTGAACAAGAACACATTAAAGATAAGCGAGAAAAGAATCGTCAAGAAAACCATTGAATACATCCGTGACCCAAAGACAGGCAGAACTATTCACAGCCAAGTCCCGCCTGAAAGGCAAGAGCAACCCTGCCTTACAGAAGAAGAAACACTCCACTTGGCTGAAATCGCTCGGAGTATAGAAGGACATTACGGAAGGGCTCAAGACATAGAATTCTCCATTGACCGAGACCTGCCCTTCCCACAGAACATATTCATTGTACAGTCAAGACCTGAAACAGTGTGGAGTTCTAGGAAACCAGAAGCAATTGAAGCCGCTAAACCGCCTACTATGCCCGTTGAAGCTAGAATTGTTGTCAAAGGACTTGCTGCGGGCAAGCGCGATATCGGTACGGGGCTTGCTAGAGTTGCGTTGACTGCCGAAGAAGCGTCGAAAATGATGCAGAAAGGAGACATCCTAGTTACAACAATGACTAACCCCGATTATGTGCCATTCATGAAGCTCGCAGGAGCAATAGTCACTGATAAAGGCGGGGTAACAGCTCATGCAGCCATAGTCAGCCGCGAGTTGGGCATACCGTGCATAGTGGGAACCGAAGTAGCCACAAAAGTCATGGTTACAGGACGCGAATACACCGTAGATGCTAGAAGCGGCGTGATTTATGAAGGAAGATTGAGCATGCCCGAGATGACACCGACACCGTCCATGTCAACCCCAATAACTATGGGTGGCGTTCAGCTTGAGGCTGCACCTGTGACTGCTACCAAAATATACATGAACTTAGGTGTACCTGAGAAAATCGAAGAGTACAAGCATTTGCCGTTTGACGGCATTGGGCTCATGCGCATCGAATTCATTCTAGCTAGTTACATCGGCGACCATCCTCTTCACATGCTTGAGACGGGACAGGCGGAAGGTTTCATCAACAAGCTGGCTAACGGTGTGGCTACTGTTGCCAGAGCAATTCAGCCTAGACCTGTAGTTGTGCGGTTCAGTGACTTCAAAACCAATGAATACCGCGAGTTGAAGGGCGGCGACAAATATGAGATTGTTGAGGCTAATCCAATGCTGGGTTGGCGAGGTGCCAGCCGCTACATAAGCCAATGGTATGAGAAAGCATTCCGGTTAGAGTGCAAAGCGATACGTAAATGTCGAGAGGAATGGGGACTCAAGAATGTCTGGATCATGTTGCCAGTCATCCGGACACTTTGGGAAGCCAAGAAATGCTTAGAAATCATGAAGGAGGAGGGTTTGGAACGCAGCAAAGACTTTCAAGTATGGTTTATGGCAGAGACACCAGCTATTTGTATAATGGCTGATGAGTTTTCCAAGCTCTGCGACGGCTTCAGCATAGGCTCAAACGACTTGACACAAGGCGTATTGATGATTGACAGAGACTCTGAAAGACTAGGTTTAATGGGCTACTTTGACGAACGCGACCCCGCAATTGAACGAATGATCGCGCATCTAATCAAAGTTGCACACCAAAGAGGAGTGACAGTCTCCATATGTGGTGAAGGACCATCCAATCTGCCCGACTTTGCTGAGTTTCTCGTGCGCATCGGCATTGACAGCATTTCAGTAAACAATGATGTTGTTGTCCGAACTCGACAATGGGTTGCCAGCCTTGAGCAAAAGATATTGCTCGAACGACTTGGTGAAATGAGGGAAAAAAGACTAAGACGAGCACCAAAGAGGATGGAAGAGCCAGAGTCCGAATGGACACCCGAATGGGAAGAATAAACCGCTCCAATCCCAGTTTGCCTTAAGACAAGTTTGGTAGTCCTCGTTGAAATCATCCACTTTCGATTTCGAAGAA
>CAYLSJ010000021.1:0-11864 GCA_964386655.1 uncultured Candidatus Bathyarchaeia archaeon
CGAGCTACGCAGATGCCGCAGAAGATACGAGGAAACGGTGTTAGCTGCCTTATTCCTTGGAAACTACTGCGTTGAGGCTTTGAAGCTGGCTTGGCTGGAAAATCGAAATCTGCTTGAGGAACATTGACACTAGATACGTGCGCAGCAGTTTCACGCACTGTAAAAGCCACGAGCACTGTGGTTATGAAGGCTAGGCCGCCGCATACAAAGAAAGGAACACTGATGTTAAACGCATCTGCTAATACTCCTCCTAGGCTTGGACCGACAATCATGCCGAGGAAATGCATGGTTTCGTAGAGTCCAAGTGCCTTGGCTCTGTCTCCTGCTGAGGTTATGTCAACGACCATTGTGATTATGACTGGCCAAACTATTCCTGATGCCACGCCTTGTAGAGACCTCAAGATTATTAGTTGGTTAACGTCTTGTGAGAATCCGTATAGAGCCATTACAACGGAGTACATGAGCAAGCCTGCTGCTATGGGTTTTTTCCTTCCCATTTTGTCTGAAAGCCAACCGCCTGGCAATGTTGAAACTACTCGAGTTAAGGCAAAAGAGGCGGTTAAGAAGCCTAGCTGGGTTCCAGTTGCTCCGAAGGTTCTTGCATACATTGGCAAGAGAGGCATGACTAGACCGAAGCCTAGCATGCTCACAAAGACTGCAAAGCACAATGGGAAGAGCTGAGTGTACTTCAAGAGCATTCCCACGTCAGCTTTGAAAGTTCGGAGCACGATTCCACCAGTCGTCGAGTTGCCTTGAGAAGCGTATGCTTGTTCGTCGGGATAGAAAAAGCTTTACAACACCCATAGTGCCAACCTGTCTGGTAAGAGACAAAACGTTGATTTCTAGTTAATCAGAAATGTTCAACGATGGCTAGGTGGATACGACTATTTTGTCTATGGTAATCGATGGGTTGATTACGCTGCCAAAGGTTCTTGAATCGTTGCCCATGGCTAAAACCGAGTTCAAGGCTTGGTAGAGGTTTCCGCCTACAGTGCACGCTTTAAGTGGATAAGCAACTGTACCATTGTCTATTTTGAAAGCGTTCTCAGCCGTCACTGAAAAATCGCCGGTAACAACGTTTGAATGAAATGCGCCAATCAAGCCGCCTTTAACGAGCACTCCGTTCTTGACTTGATTGATTAAGGCTTCGAGATTGTCCTTCCCAGGTTCTAGAATGAGGTTTGACGGTCTTATAACAGGCTGGTTGGCGTAGGGAGCCGTAGGGTCTCTGCGTCTACTTGCGTTGCCTGTGCTTTCGCGTGATTCACGTCTGGCTGAGTAGTTGTCGTAGAG
Organism: uncultured Candidatus Bathyarchaeia archaeon; assembly: GCA_964386655.1. Taxonomy (GTDB): domain Archaea; phylum Thermoproteota; class Bathyarchaeia; order Bathyarchaeales; family Bathyarchaeaceae; genus DATETJ01. Next base: position 1,294 of record CAYLSJ010000021.1, read on the forward strand.
GAAACTGGCTAAAACGCCTTTTTCTATTATTGGAGTCCTTTGTCGGGGAACACCTTCATCGTCCATTCTCGTGGTTCCGACGCCTTCGGGCAATGTGCCGTCGTCAACGATCGAGACACTTTCCCCTGCAACCTGCTGCCCAAGCTTGTCCTTGAATACAGATCGATTTTCCTTCACATTCAAACCTGAGATGCCAGATGGAAAAATCGCTGTGAAAAGCTGGTTCCAACTCATGTTTTCGAACACAACTGGACCAACGTGTTTTTCAGGCATCGCCTTCTTGCCAAAACATTCAACGGTTCTTCTAGCCGCGCTCAGCCCTACAGACTGCACATTCTCAATATAATTTCTCGAGACCAAGAAATCGCCGCTTGACACTTCTTCACTTCCAGATTTTCCTTTGGCGCTGACGTAAGTTATGAACAGGGTTCCCTTGTCGAACACTCCGGTGCCTCTATTGTTCACTATGCCAAACGATGCAGAACCTGCTGAAACCATAGCCATTGCCTGAGTAATCCTCTTGTCCACATCGGCTGCTACGACGCAGCATTCGACGCCTAGCTCCAGCATTTTCTCAATGCCTAGCTCTGAGATTTTTGTGTCATAGGTTCCGGCCTTTTCGCTTGGCTTTTTAGATTCAGGAAGAGCGACCCAATTGGGATCTGGAGGTCTGACTTTAGCTATTTTCACTGCTTCTTCAACGGCTTCTAGCACTGGTTTCTCTTCAAGGCTGGACACACTGGAGAAGCCTATCGCCTTGTTGATTACTGCTCTGACTCCGACGCCTGCTTTTACGCCGCTGTTTATGTTGGGCACTCCCTTCTTCTTAATCCAAGGTTCGGCGATTCGAGCAAATGCTCCTTTAAATCCTTTAACCGTCTTGCCCCGTGAAGCAAATATGCCGCTGATAAATCTGACCGAAGCATGATTCTCAGTGTAAAGAAATATTTCCGCTTCTTCAGCTCCCAGTTTTTGAGCATGGTTTACTGCTTTGCTTCCTAGGTCTCGTAATTGCTCCTCCTCCATCTTTATCGTGCACCCCCGAACTGGACACTTTTTATTCTCATATGCGGTCCACCATCGCCCACGAAGGCTCGTTGTCCATTTTTTCCACATCCGCCAAATGGATTGCTGCTTATTTCTAGGTCGCTGCAAACCGCCTCCACATTTTTGAGGAGTTCAAGAATGTTTCCAGTCAAGGCAACGTCTCGCAACGGATACTTTTTCTCTCCTTTCTCAATCCAGTATCCTCTCACAGCCTTGAACAGAAATGTGCCTGTATCTTCAACTTGTCCACCTGCTGTGTCTATCGCATAGATTCCTTCTTTCAGGTCTTGCAATGCTTCTTCAGGCTTTTGCTCTCCAGCGTCGAAGTAGGTGTTGCGCATACGCACAATAGGCTCGAAAGAGTAATCTTGGCTTCTGGCGTTGCCTGTTGGCTGCATCTTCAAAAGCTTCGCTGTCATTCGGCTTTGCAGGAAATTGGTCAAGACTCCATTCTTCAAGATTTCAACACGACTGCACGGTACTCCTTCATCATCAAAATAGATGTTGTAGCCCCCTTTCTGAGGCAAACCTTCATCAATAATGGTCACGATGCCAGTTCCAAGTCTTTGACCAATCTTCCCTGCCAAGGGCGAGCCTCCAGTGGTCACGAAGTCTCCTTCAGACAAGTGCCCAAACGATTCATGGGCAAGCACTCCTGCCAAAGGCGGATCAACCAGTGCATCGAACTTCCCTGCCGGCGCAGGTTTAGCCTTTAATTTCTCCTGCGCCCATTTTGCTGCGTTTTCAGCCATTTTCTCAGGCGTGTGCTCTTCTTCCTCGAATGCAGTCAACCCCACGCTTCCGCCATGAGCGTCGCGAGCGTCAACTATCAATTCACCTTTCTTGGCAACGCATGAAATCGCTAATCCAACAAGCAAAGGTTCGTATGAGACCTTTGTTCCCTCACTGTTAGCATAATAGATCGTGCCATGGTATTCTCCGAATATGCTTCGAGCGTTAACAATCTGCTTGCCCGTTTTTGCAGCAGTCACGCATTGCCTCATGCACATGTCTTTCTTCTCTTCCAACGAGATATCCTTTGGATGCTTGTTGACGCTGGTTGATTTCTTCTCTGTACGAGGACTGACTTGCACCAGATTCATCTTCATCAAAGTCCTCCTAGAAGACGCCGCTGCTATTTTCACGGCAATTTCCGCCGCACGAAACACATTGCTTTCATCCAGAATATTCACGAAGGAAAATCCGTTTGCTTTTCCAAGAAAGGCTCTAACACCAATACCTATGTTATGGATTTGCGATACTGTACGAGTCTCCTTGTCCACGACTTCAATGTTCTGTGTTATGGTGTTTTCGCCCTTGACTTCGGCGAAATTCGCTCCAATCTTCAACGCGTGTTGAACTGCCTTGTCCATCAGATCTTCAATCTGCGAACTCATGAGTACACGACCGATGTGAAGATGAGTGCGTTAGGGATTTAAGCTTGCCTAAATCCGCATGACAGGACCGAGGCGCGCAATGCTTTAAGCGTTAAAAGGGGAAACAGCCTACATTTCTCACCACATGCGAATCTACACGTTGGAGGACAAGGAGTTGGAGATAAGAAAGGTGGCGGTAATCGGCGCTGGCGCAATGGGCTCAGGCATCGCCTACATCTGCGCCATGAAGGGTCACGAAGTAGCGATAACAGACGTGAATGAGGAGCTGTTGAAACGTGGAGTAAGCCGAATCAGACAGATGATTGTTGACGGCGTCAGTCGGGGGAAACTGCAGCCCAAAGACGCCGAAGAAGTGATGAGAAAAGTCAAGGGTACAACAAGCATCGAGGAAGCAGCTCGAGACGCTGACCTAATCGTAGAAGCGATTTATGAAGATCTAAACGCTAAGAAAGAAGTCTTCAAGAAGCTTGATGAGAACTGTCCTGCACACGCCATCCTGGCTTCAAACACTTCCGCCTTGAGTATAAGTGAAATGGGGAAAGCTACACAGCGTCCAGACAAAGTCATAGGTGTACACTTCTTCAATCCACCCTATGCTATGAAATTGGTTGAAATCGTCATGGGCGACCAAACTGGCGAGGACACGAGAAAGACAACTGACGATTTCGTAAAGGGCTTGGGCAAAGAAACAGTGACTGTTAAGGATTCACCAGGCTTTATAGTTAACCGTCTCGTCCTGCCCATGCTCAACGAAGCTGCCTATCTGGTGTACGAGGGAAAGGCAACAATAGAAGACGTGGATAAAGCTGTAACCCTAGGAATGAATTTCCCAGCAGGTCCATTTAGGCTAGCTGATTTTGTGGGACTTGATGTTGCGCTTGCCGTGCTAGAGCATTTGTATGAGGCGTTTGGAGAGAAATTCAAGCCTTGTCCCATCTTGGTTGAGAAGGTTAGAAATAGGCAGCTAGGGATTAAGACGAGAAAGGGATTCTACGAATACTGAAACACAGCAAGCGCATGACATAGGCTTGTCACAACTAGAAACACCAGCCAACCAAACCGAAAACTAGCAGTCAAAACACAGGCAGAACAAGCAGGTCTCTATCTTAATGGAGCATCCTGAGAGAAGAAGACTGAAGGGATTTGTTTCCTTCTTCTTTTGAGGTTCCTCTTAATACACCAAAGCAACATTAAGCGTCATAAAACTTGTTAGTATTACATAAGGCACAGTTGTCACTAACACGTACACAAGAAATTCTTCCAACCGAACAACAACCAAACATACCCACACATGCTAACCATGCTTTCAACGTGAATGTGTATCCCTGATTCATAAATTAGTTAAATGCAGAACAGTTAAACAAGCAGTCAAGCAATGGGAGATGCGCCTCTAATGCAAGCAATAGCCTTAACACAAACACAAAGACAACAACTACAAGCCAAAATGAGAAAAATCTTCCAGAAAGAAATGAAAAACCTAAGCCAAGACCTCCAAAGCGTGCTAGCAGACGACATAGTCACAGCATTTCTCAACAGAATCAGCCTATTCCTCAAAATAGAGGCGAAAAAAGAGCGGTACACCCGCACAAAACGAATTTTGAATCCATAAATCATTTATATGCAAAAACCAAAACAAAAACTGAAAAGGTGGAAAAAAACCGTGCGAAGATCCAAACTGGAAATGTACATCGATATACTAAAAGTTCTAGCCCGACACGGTCCACTAAAGCTCACACACATCATGTACAAAGCAAACGTCAACTGCAGCGTACTGAAAGAATACCTAGACTTCCTAATCGCCAACAACCTAGTCGAAGAAAAAACCGTTGGCAAGAAACGCATAGTCTACGCCATAACAGAACGCGGATCAACCGTGCTCAAATACTTCAGAGAACTAAGAGCTGTTTTACCCATCATCGAGGAAGCAAGAGCCGGGGCAAACGCCATACTCAACAAGCCACTGCCACCGAGCCTGTACTAGATAAGCGACTCAGTCTTCTTCTATTTTTGAAAAAACCAGCAAAGACTAGGGTTGCAACTTCTCCTTCTTTCTCTGCAAAACAAGTCAGCCGTGAGGCTGTTCTGATTTCACTTGTGCGGCACATCTATAGCTATGTAGAGTATGTTGTTTCCTCTAACCAGCACATTGCCATAGCTTGCCAGTAAAGTGTCGTTCACATGTTCAGAAGCGCCGTCTAACAGCAAGTTCATATAGCCGTCACAGCGCACCATCGTGCCATGATACTCAACACCGTTCTTCAAAGTGATGACCACGTAGGTGTTGAGGCGCTTCGTAAGCACGTTCAAGGGTTTCTTGCTGGGCTCCATCAATGCACCGCCGATGTTCTCAATGCTAACTAATCACCAAACCATCTTACTATAAAAGCCTTATGAAAACAACATCCCGCTGTAAGTATCAAAAACCAGAGTTCGCAAGTCATGCACAATTTTAAAGGGCAAGAACACTCTAGTTTTCATGTTCGAAGGCACTTTCAATGTCTGAATCATTAGCTTTCTCCTTTTCTATCGAGACTGAAGTGACTCCCGCCTACTACGAGGAATTCCTCAACTACATATATCAGAAGTATCTTCAACCTCAATCAGAGCTCTTCGCGAATATTGAGCGCATATTTGCAGGCGGACAACCGGCTCTAAGCTTCACTTTCGTAGGGCAAGACGCAAAATGGACTATCGGGGTTATAATCAGAACAGGCAAGCCAATTCAAGTTACGATGAAACCAAGCACCACAGATGCGCCTCAATCAGCTCTGGACAGACTGAAGGAAGACCTTATCATTGTCTTACAATTCTTTGAAGAACATGTTCGACGTTCAACCCTTTACTTCGCGTGGGTTCAGGGAAGAGCGGTTGTACCTGAGAGGTCGCCTCTAAGACGTGCTAGGATAATTGAAAGAGTGTTATTTGGCAACATACTCTTCCTATACGTTCTCATGATTGCCATCAGTATAATCCTATTCCTAAGCATCGGATTCTACGCTGCCATCGTAATTGTAGCGTTTCAATTCCTTACTGTGATTTTCTCGGATAAGCTCATAGGCGCCATGAGTGATTGGCCGATTTCAGCTGATAATCCAACGGTTCACATACTGCAGTACCATTTGTCATCTCAGGACCAAGTATCGTTTGCAGCGAAATATAGCAAAGAGAAACTTCTCCAAATGAAGAAAGAGATCTACGACAAAACCATAGCAGTGGGCAAGCCAATCGAATGCACAACCGCAAGCGACGTAATGTCAAAATACGGACTTGAATGCTCCCCTGAAAACATGTCAACCAAAACCATCAACGCTTACGAACTCGTCCAGAAAACAACCCAGAAATACAATCTACCCACGCCTAAAATCGCGTTATCCAATACAATGGTTCCGAACGCTGCAGCTTCAGGTCCAAGTCCGAAACACGGTATCATACTTCTAACCACTGGACTGCTTGTTCAGCTGGACCAAGACGAGATACTGGCAGTGTTAGGGCATGAACTGAGCCATCTCAACTCACGGGATCAGTTCGCTCTTTTTGGACTTGTTGGCAGCGAATACCTGTTCCAAATTCTTGTGTTATCGCCTTACATCCAAGGCTTCGGCTTCATCTACCTCATACTCATCTTAGGCTTGACATATTTTGTAGCCAAGTTTTTTGAAGCACGCGCTGACCTTGACTCTGCAATCAAAATGGGGAATCCAAAAGTCTTAGCTGGCGCTCTGAGAAAAATCGGCTTCCGCAGGCTTCAATACGAGCGCTCTCCTACCACCAAAGTGTCAGACTGGATAACTTGGGATCCACACCCGCCCATCTATTTTCGAGTCCAACGATTAGAGAAACTAGAGACAGGTCAACAAGTCAAACATCCATTCATTCAATCGGCTAAAGACTGCATAAGAGGATTCTTTTCAGCGTTCTGAGAAACGGTGTGGCACACAACAGATAAAGGCTGTGAAGTGGAGGAATAGTTGGTTGGCGTAGAAGCTAATGGAAATTAAAGGCTTTGTTGATGTCAGCATTTCAGATTGGGATGGCAGAGTTTCCTCAGTTATATTCCTACCTGAATGCAACTTCCGCTGCCCCTTCTGCTATAACAAAAGCTTGGTACTTCAGCCTGAATCAATGCCGACAATTGATTTTGAACGGATTGAGAAGTATCTTGAAACAAACAAGAAATGGATTGATGGAGTAGTCATAACGGGCGGCGAACCAACCAAACACGAAAGCTTGCCACTTCTTTCCAGCAAATTGAAGAAAATGGCTCTTCCAATCAAGCTGGACACAAACGGCACTAATCCTGCAATGATACGAAAGTTAATCACCGATCGACTTGTTGACTACGTAGCACTAGACGTGAAAGCCCCATTAACTGAGGATAAGTACTCACTGGCTACAGGAGTCAAAGTAGCATCATTCCTCGAGAAGATTACGGAAACCATTCAAATGCTGCTCGAGAACTCTGTTGAATACGAGTTCAGGACAACTGTTGTTCCAACAGTGCACGACGTAGAGGATGTGGAAGGAATCTGTCACGCAATAAAGGGCTGCAGAAAATATGCGCTGCAAAACTTCAGATCAAACGTCGAAACTATGAACCCACGCTTTCAGGATTTGCAGCCTTTCTCAAAAGGGCAGATGGAAGCTTTTCTTCTAGCAGCAAAGACTATTGTTTCTGACACGATTCTGCGCGGCTAGACTACGTTGTTGGCGTTGTCTTCATTTTCTCATGCATTTTCTCCAATGTCCAGCGTATTGACGACTTGAGTTCTCTGGCTCTGTCAGCTCCAATGTTGTTTACGTTAATCTCGCGAATCACATCGCCTTCCTTAACTATTTCATAGGACAATATTCTGTCTGGAAGGATTTCGCCAGCGCTTGCGGATTCGCGGTCCTTTTCCTGCATCTTCGCTAGCACTCTCTGAACAAGAAAAGCTGTGAAAGGTGGAGTGTCGACTGTAAACTGCTTATCTTTAGCTAACACCACATGCATGGTTTCATCATCAGTGTACAACTCTGCCAACAATTCGCCCGTGACCGTCTTAATCGGAATGCCTTGCGCACGTTCTGCCAACGGCTGGGCTATTTCAGGAGCCTTAACGATGGATGGGCTTGGTGGGACTGCTTCCTCTGAGATTTGGGGCGGTGCCGTAGGGGTCTTTATCTCAGGCTTCTTAAAGCCTTTCTCTAATAATATGGAGTTGACGAATTCCAATAGCGCTTTGAGCTTGTCTAGCTCTGCCTGCATGTCGCTGACGCGCTTTTCCAGTATGGTTCGAAGTTCTGCCGTTTTTCGGATTTTTTCATCTTCGGACTCTCTGGTATCAACACTCAATACTGCCACCAAGTCTCTTTAGTGAATGTGTTGCTTATCAGCGTTAAGCTATACTCATCGTCAAGCATCATAATAAGTGAGCTATAGCCAGATGGTAATACATCATGTACGACTTCAACCTACTAGTCTCGTATCCACGGGCTATGCCAAAAGCAGCTGAGTATGAAATCATTCGCCTTCTTAATGCGTTGGGAGATGAAAAGCCAATAGCCAAACCCACAATGGCACGGGGCATAATTGGAGTGAAAACCAAACTTGACGCACGAATCGTGATTCAAGAACTTCGAGCGCTTCTTAGCAGAGAACCGTCTGCTATGCGGTACGCGCTGAAGTGGGTTCCTATTGACCTGTGGGTGGACTCCGACATTGAATCAATGAGGGAAGCTGTGGCAAAGTTACAGAGCAGAATCAAGCCTGGTGAACGTTGGCGCATGACGGTTGAAAAAAGACGTTACACGCTGTATCACACAATCGACATAATCAATGATCTTGCCCAACTCATAGACAAGAAAGTGGACCTTGAGAAACCCGACAAAATCCTTCGTGTAGACATAATAGGCAAATACGCTGGTGTATCAGTGTTGTCGCCCCGAGAGATCTTCTCCAAAAAGGAACTGCTACCGACAAGGTAAAAGTGGCCTAAACTTGTGCTGTTACTATGTCTTGAGGTGTCTTGAACTCGGCGCCGAATCTTCTCTTTAGGAACTTCTCAAATTCCTTGAAGACTTTACTTCCTGTCAGATTCAACTTTAGGCATATTGGCTTGTTTGCGTGAAGGCTACTCAAATCGTAGACTGCAGTTTTTTCTCCCAAGTTCGGGTCATCAATAATCATTTTCCATAGTTCTTCTGGCGGTGACTCACAGAACAACCACGCCGTGTATGCGATGTTGACTACTTGATAAGATGCGCCTTCTCGCATAGCACACTTGGAGGCTTTGGCGATTTTCTTGAACGTGGAGGGGTGAATTGTTCGCGTCCACAGGAAATTGTGAAACTCGTTGTCTGAGTGAACCCAGTCTTCTGACTTGGACGTCTTCCACCCCTGTGCCGCACACTCTTCCTTAAAAGAACGAATCAACTCCCAAAGTCCTGGAACTCCCAACTCGAATGCACCTTTGAGACAATTGTTCTAGAAGAAACTTCTACTCGAAAAATTTAAACCTATTCGACACTTAAAGCGCAATTTCTTCGCCGATTCAGAGAATTTTTGAAAAAATGCAGAAAACAAGCCGCACCAGCGTAGAATTTTCGGCAGGAGGTTCTTAGAGATTTTACGGAAAAACTTCGTAAATTTCCGCATTTTTCCGACGATAAAGGATAAATCATGCTGCGTTGCTATCAGAGAACAATGCCAGGACTTGACTGAATGAAGTCGAAAAGCCAGGGGGCTACTACAGACGAGCTTGACAGGCAGATTCTTAATCTTCTTCAGAAAGATGCGAAGCAGACCTATTCAGAGATTGGCAACAAACTCAATGTTGCACACTCCACGGTGTATGATAGAATCCAAAAGATGGAGCAGAGCGGCTTCATCACGAAGTATGAAGCTATGCTTGATGCTGAGAAATTGGGTCTGCCACTGATAACTGCGCAGATGACTATAACCACTGATCCTAAGGAAACCGAAAACATTGCTAGGAAGATGACTAAGTTCGGTCAAGTGCTTGAGGTGGCAACTTCATTTTCAGAGGAACTTGTAATCGTAGCTAAAGTTGTTGCCAGAGATCAGGCGGAATTGCACTCTTTCATTGCAGGGGCGATTGCTCCGCTTCAAGGTGTGCTGAGAATTAGAACTGCGATTGTGACTAAGAAGTACAAGGATGAGCGGTTCAGTATCGGTCTGGAGATGAAGCCTTCGAAGTAGAAGGAATAACTTATAAGAAAAGACAAGCAATATTCTTTTTCGCTCAAAAAAATCTGGAAGGATTGATGAGTGACGGCTTCATCTTCTCGGGTGCTAAGAAACGTAATGCGGGAAGAAGCCTTCTACTTCTTCACTTCCATTGGCAATTACACCGGTGAAAGCGCAGCTTCTCTGGATGAGTTCCTTCAAAAGATCAAGGACATCGACATCAAATCCTTGGAGTTTCATCTCTTTCGCGAGGATTTCGAAAAATGGATTGCTCAAACCTTAGGCGACAGCAGACTAGCTGAAGAAATGAGAAGCTTAAAAATCCAGAAAGTAGTTGGAAACACTCTTCGTGACCGTCTCTATTTCCTTGTTTCTAGGCGATTGAAGGAATTGAAGGGAGTCTCTGCTCATTAGATACTTGGCTCTGAGGGTTGCTCAGCTACTTTCTTGAGTTGGCTCTGGTACATCTCCAAGATCTCATCAGTTCTGGTGGCGTCTTCAGCCGATTTGTCTAGTCTATATTTTCCTGTGAAACGTGGAAACCTGATGGCTAAGCCGCTTCCTTTTCTTATCTTGTCCATGGCTGCTGTGTGGATTGGGCTGAGCGTTATTTCGGCGCCTATGACTTCAATGACGATTTTGGGTTCAAACCAGATGTCAGCTTCAAGTGTGGCGTTGACTCTTGGGTTCTTGTGCAGGAGCTTGTATTTTTCCAGCATTTTTGGGATGTTAGCTAAATCCTCATCTGTGAATCCTGTGCCGCATTTTGTTACAGTTTCGAATTCATCTTCCTCTGGGTCGTAAGCGGCTAGCAGCAATGCACCGTATGTTCCTCCGCGTTTGCCTCTTCCATGGAAGGCGCCCACGATGACCAAGTCAACAGCGTCAGTCATCTCGCTTTTGTAGTCGCGTTTGTATTTTATCCAGAGCCAGCCTCTGGC
>CAYLSJ010000022.1:0-11799 GCA_964386655.1 uncultured Candidatus Bathyarchaeia archaeon
ATTCTTGGGCACAATATACCCACCTCCAGATTTGTTATTCTCAGGAAGACAAGCTTTGCCCGCAGAGTTGGGAAAAGAACAGCAGGTTAGCATGGCTCAAGCGTCTTCACAGCCTAAACAAGGCGTTTGAAGCCAAGTAACGATCTTCAACTGATGAAGTGCAATAATTAGAAGACGGCTTGATGTTCACATATTCTGATTAATGAGCGCTATCGGCGATATGCGTAGATTGTATGTGATGGATATCCAAGCCTTGGATTCTCACAGAAATTGTCGATTTTGACCGGTCGCCAACCCAGTACTTCATAGTCATGAGAAATTACACGCGCCCCAGGCTTCAACTCAGCTTCAAGCTTGGGTTTCACTTTGTCGTTGGCGCTTGTCGTCAAATATAACGTTACAACATCAGCCTGTGACAGGTCAACTTTGAACATATCGCCTTGGACAATCTTGACGCGGTCATCTAGGCTGAGTTCGGTGACTTTGCCCATGGCTTGCTTGGCTAAGTCTTCCCTCATTTCGATGCCTACTGCTCTGGCACCGAACTCTTGAGCTGCCATTATCACGACTCTGCCGTCTCCGCAGCCCAAATCATAGACTATTTCGCCAGGTTTAACCTCGGCTACCGTAAGCATCTGTTTGACTACAGGAAGAGGTGTTGCAACGAATGGGGCTATGAACAAAGGTTTCACTGTCCTCTTTTGCTCGGCTCTGCCATCTGCCTATCTCATTTTAGCTCAGGTATATCTTCTTTTCGAAAAGGACAACAACTAGAAAGAGTGAATATAGGCACAAACATTCGCTTGTTTTCAAAAAAAGGCTATGCTACATAGTTGTTCGGGGCTTTCTTTTGAACTGGTCTCCGAGATTCCCCGCATTTCATGCAGCTTTGTTGGCACAGGTCTAGGTATTTTTCTTCGCTTTCTGTTACTATGTCTGCCGCTTTGGCACATAGTTGGCTTTGCTCGTCGCAGCCAGCTTCGCTGCAAAGTGTGGATATGAATTTACAGCATTCTTGGGCATCTTTCACGTTGAATGCCACACGGTTTGTGCGTACGAGGAGGCATAGTTCTCTTGCCAGAACGCAGGTTTTGACCTGTTTGAATCTTCCAAGCGTCTGTTCGCGGAGTTGCTGGCGGCTTAGCTCCATTGACATTATGTCCACTAATCCCTCTTCGCCACAACTACTCTTCTAGACTCTTTTATAGTTTTGGAATCAGCGCTAACTACTACCGATTCATTTCTACGACTGAGCCTAAGCAAATCGTCGTTTCAATGCGTCTCTTTCCGCTTCGATGACCAGCTCAAAAAAGCTGTCAGAAAGAGCGTGTTGTTTTCGCAGAATACTCAATGCGTCTTGCGTGCGCACTCGGCGTCCCGCCAATGCTACCGCTGCAGCCTTGCCGTAGTTGTTCATGAGCTCGGCAGTCTCCAAAGCTTGCTCCAGCCACTTTTGCTCACCTTTGGTCAATTTCTCTCCTTTCTTGTCTGCCAATGAGCGGACCTGCTCTTCCTCACGGCTGAACACGCCGAGACGGGTTGAGCCGCATTTTGGGCAAATGGGCTTGTCAGGCAAATCATTCAGTCGGATCATTTCTGTATAGTCCCAGTTTTGCGTGCATACGAAGGTGCGGACTTCGTTGAGTAGCCGAGCTTTAGCTGACTCTATGAGGATTGCCTTCATGCGTTCGCTTGGGATCAAGTCTGTTTTCATGCTCACTCGTTCAACGCCGACCCGTGCCACAGGCGTAACTGTGCCTTGATTGTCTATCTTAGCAACTTCAATTTTTCCTGCCTGGATATCTCCGAGAACCTGCAGAAGCCGCTGAAGATCAAGGTCTTTAGTGAAGACTTCCTTCAACGCTTCCTCGTATATGACTGAGCCTTCAAAGCTCTTCATTAGACTGCGGAGGCTTACAGTACTAAAGTCAACCCATTTCTTGAGTGCCCCCACTCTTCTGGCTACATGGATCATTCTGCGCTTGAACAATCCAGTTTTAACTGTGGCGTTCGTCAGCATCTCCTGAACTGTAGCCTGCGGCATCTGTTTCAGATCATTGAACAACGCAATCAATTTGTTTGCATTGGCCGTGCCCATGGTTTGAATGAATATCCGGTAGGGGTCATGTTGAACTGCTATTGAAGCTCCAGTCTGCTCTGATAACATGTGTCCAAGCAGTTGAGCTAATGCTCGATTAGCTAGTGAGCCGAAGTTGGCGTGGATTATTACAAAGTCTTCCCAATCCTCTACTATCAATTGCTTATCTGTTGGAACAGGGATGCCGCGTTCAACCTGCTCAACCGTTTCCATCACTGCTCTAGAAACTGTAACAGTGTCGGCAGGATACCTTTTCCCCAACTGCTCTGAGACTTCCTCAGGTTTAGTGCCCTTCTTGAGCTTGTGTTCCACGAAGCCTCTTATCTCCCCAACTTCTTGGGCTACTTCAAAAGGCACTGGAATTTCTTCTCCGATCCAGCTGGGTATGGCGCCTGAGGGGTCGTCGACTGATTTGACGTAGATCTTGTCTCCGAAGACTTGATTGATCTTCCACGGGCTGCCTCTTATGATGAATTTGGTGCCAGGTTTTCCATATTCAGCCGTGAAGGCTTCGTCCAGTACGCCTATAGCTGAGTCTGAAGACTCGTCTACAACAAGATACTGCTTCTCCTCGGGTATCATAGACAAGTTCTCGAAATAATACTCGTACAATGCTTTGGTGCGACGCGGCTTGATGGCCAATTGGTCTTCAAAGGAGACCCAAGCTAAACGAGGAAAACGGGTATGCATGTAGGTTAATACTTTCCGTATGTCTTCAGTGGTCAAGTCAGCGTATGGGTAAGCGTTCTTGAACATGTCGCAGATTTCATAGAAATACCAGCGTTTCTTCTTCATGAGTAAACCGATGATTTGATGTGCTAAAGCATCATAGGGTTTATGAGGAATTTCCACAGGCTCAAGCTGCTCGTTGTAAGCCATGCGTGCTATGACCATTGCTTCCAAAGTGTCATCGGAGTCCAAGGCGATTATGACGCCTTTGGCGATTCGACCTATGCGGTGACCGCTTCTGCCCACGCGCTGAATAAGCCTGGTAACCTGTCTAGGACTCATGTACTGGATGACCAGGTCGATGCGTCCTATGTCTATGCCCAATTCCAGCGAACTAGTAGCAACCAAACCTTTCAAGGCGCCTTCTTTCAAGCCCTTCTCCGCTGCTATGCGAGACGGCTTGGCTAGAGAGCCGTGGTGAATTGAGACCGGGAAGTTCACGTCCCAGACTTTGAAGCGGCTCGCTAAAACCTCGGAAATCGCCCTTGTATTTGTGAACAGGAGAACAGACTTCTGTTTTTCAATGTATTGACGAATTATGCGCAGTCGAGCTGCGACTTCTGGGTGTGTGAACAGATTCGCTGCTAGTTCAGAATCTTCTGGCGCAGGCTGTGGAAACAGTATTTGCAATTGCATCTGACGCGCAACAGGTACTCTCACGATTTCTACGCTGCGTCCAGTGCCCACTAGGAATTGGGCAACTTTTTCTGGGCTGCCGATTGTGGCGGACAGTCCAATGAGTTGGAAGTCTTTGCCCGTTAACCATCTTAATCGTTCAAGTGCAAGGGTGAGTTGGCTGCCTCGTTTGCTGTCCGCCATCTCATGTACTTCGTCAACTATGACCCAACGTACCTGCTGGAGGTGTTGGCGCATGACCCATCCTGGCAGAATCGCCTGTAATGTTTCAGGAGTGGTAATCAAAATATCAGGTGGGCTTCGGGATTGCCGTGTTCTTTCTTGCGTTTCTGTGTCTCCATGCCTAACTGCCAGTTTAATGTCAAGGTTGTTGCACCACCATTCCAAGCGTTCAAGCATATCTCGATTCAACGCTCGGAGAGGCGTGATATACAAGACTTTGATGCCGGGTGGGCGTTCTGCGGTGGTGAGAAGCATGTTGAGAACAGGAAGAAAAGCCGCTTCAGTCTTGCCTGTGGCAGTTGGCGATATCAGAATGACGTTCTTGCCTTCCAAAATCTTGGGCATGGTCTTCTCCTGAGGTTCTGTTGTCTCAGAGAAACCTCGCTGCTCAATCAAGCGTCGAATCGGCTTGACAAAAAGATCAAAGGCTGTAGGTTTTCTCTTCTCAACTGCTTCCATGATTTATCAGCATTTTCTCGGAGTCAAATTCATTGCATAGAAGAGTAGCCTCTACTAAAAGGATTTTGGAATTGGCGAGAAGCGTTAAGCTTATCTTGAATGCTGGAGGTGTCTTAGGTGATTTTGTGGTGACGGCGTATGGATGTAGTAATCGCCTTACTCGTTATACTAATCTCGCTGATCATTTTAGATCAGTCTAGCCATCTGACGATAACTCACGCCGTTAAGATTTCTGAAATAACTCAGCTGGGCAAGACAGCCGTGGGCTTCAGCTTGCTGGCTTTTTCGACATCGTTGCCAGAGCTGAGTGTGGCGTTTATTGCAGCTTTGTCAGGTGAGGCTCCGGTTTCAGTTGGCAACGTTTTGGGCTCAAATATAGTGAACATTTCGCTCATAGTTGGATTGGCTGCCCTCATAGTCTCCTTAAGGCGTCCACGTGCTACTAATGTGATCCCAGCATTTGCCAAAGAAGAACTGAGCGCTCTGAACGTAGGTTTGTTCATTTCTTCGATAATTCCTTTGACACTTCTTTACATTATAGAAGCGAGTTGGCTTGTCGGATTAGTTCTGATAGTGATTTTCATCTTTTACACGTATCAGCTTTCAAAGATAAGGGTACCAGTTGAGAATGGAATGCCTATTCCTGAAAGTGAGAAGAGGAAATTGAGGCTGTATGTGTTGCTGACGTTCTTAGGAGTCGTAGGCGTTGTCTTAAGCGCTTACTTTCTCGTGGAGTCCGCCGTTGCTGTCGCCATCACCATTGGAGTTCCACGTGCGCTCGTTGGTGCCACAGTAATCGCGTTTGGCACAAGTCTACCAGAGTTGACACTTGACTTGCGGTCTTTTCTCAGTGGGCATCCGGCTCTTGCGTTCGGTGACATAATCGGAAGCAGCTTCGTGAATATCACCTTGATTCTGGGGATCACGCTTTTTGTTCCTATGCTGCTAGGATCACCCGTGTCCATGGACATGCGTGTCTTTCAAAACCTTGTCATCTTTTCGCTGATTACGAACTTGTTTTTCTGGTATTTCCTGTCCATGGGAAGACTGAGCTGGAAGGAAGGCGCCATATTTCTATTCATATACCTGTTATTTCTAGCGACAACCTTCGGTGCAGTCTATCCAGGGACACCCTCAACTTAAAGAGCCGTCAAACCGAAAAGTAAGCAAGACAATTAGCATCTCGAAGGCACGGAGGCACGGGCTCCACATGGAGGATCGTGTGAAGCAGTACTTGGTGTTTGTGAGGCTGAAAGGTGCCAAGACCGAAAAATTGAAGGGACATATTGTCCCCAAAAGAGTTACCGCAAATAATGCTGACGAAGCAGTGCGAATAGCTACAAACAGCAGAATATTCGAAGAAGAAGGCTTCGAAATAGTCGCTGTAGAAGACCTGTGAGGCTTTTGATGCTGTTGGGATATCTGATACTTCGAATTCAATGAAAGCAATCTACCTCTAAATGCCTTTGTTGAAACACACTACAACCTCAGCTCGAGCAGAACCCAAAACGATCACCAAAGCCAAGACAAAACGAAAGACGCAAAGTGGTCTGCGACTGTCACCACGCAGAAAATCTCTTACAGTGCATACTAAGCCTATTTAAACCCTTCAACATGAAACCAGCAAAGTTTAAATAAAATACTCTTGTCATGGTAGATAGCCCAATAATAAAATGGACGCCAAACCATGTCAGCCGAGGAATTTCAACACATCGTTCGAATCGCAGGCACAGACTTAGACGGCACACTGAAAATCAACTACGCCCTAGCCAACATAAACGGTGTAGGCATACCCTTAGCTAATGCCATAATCAGAAAAATCAACATAGACCCAAAAACACGCGTAGGCTTCCTCACAGAAATCGACGTCGAAAGACTTGAAGACGTAATAACCAACCCAACTAGGCATGGCATCCCAGGCTGGATGTTAAACAGAGCTAAAGACACAGAGACAGGAAAAGACCTCCACCTGATCGGCGCCGACCTGGCGCTTCGCATCAAAACCGACATAGAAGAAATGAAAGATGTCAAGTCATGGCGAGGCTACCGCCACGCCTACGGACTACGAGTCAGAGGACAGCGCACCAAGAAAACGGGCAGATCAGGCAAAGCGATGGGCGTGAAGAAGAAGGATCTAATAAAAAGGGAGGTCAGAGAATAGAATGGGCGATCCGCGAAGACAACGCCGAAAATATGAAACTCCACGCTTCCCGTGGCGCACTGACATTCTCACATCCGAGCTGCGGCTAATCGGTCAGTACGGGTTGCGGAACAAGCACGAGCTATGGCGTCATAAGACCGCATTGTCTAGATTCCGTGAAATTGCCAGATCGCTTTCAAGCTTGCCAGCCGAACAACGTCAGCGACTGGAAAAACAGCTTTTAGATAGGCTAAACCGCCTTGGAATCCTACCTGAAACTGCAGCCCTTGACGACGTTTTAGATCTTTCCTTAGAAGCCATACTTGAGCGACGTCTTCAGACAATGGTATTCAGCAAGGGATTAGCCAAATCAATTTACCAAGCCCGTCAACTCATCACTCATGGGCATGTTGCCATCGATGGAAAACGCGTCCCGTCACCCAGCTACCTTGTCTTAAGAGACGAGGAAGCCAAACTCGCCTACGCACCAACAAGCAACCTATCAAACCCCAATCATCCAATTAGGTCCGCAATCAGCACTGGAGGAGAGTCACAGCGTGAGGTGCGCGTTGACCGGCGAGGAAGAGAAGACTTGGAGGAAGGAGCTTGAGCAAGAAAGCAGACAGGTGGGCTATTGTTCACGTTTATAGCTCTTACAATAACACTCACGTGCACATTACCGATCTCTCAGGCGCTGAAACTATCTCCCGAACCAGCGGAGGAATGTTTGTTAAGCAAGACAGACTCGAATCATCAGCATACGCAGCCATGAGATGCGCATCCCACGCAGCCATGGTGGCCAAAGACAAGGGCATAACCGCCATACACATAAAGGTACGCGCTCCTGGGGGTTCAGGACCTCGAACACCTGGACCCGGCGCTCAAGCAGCTATACGAGCCCTGGCTAGAGCAGGATTTCGCATAGGACGCATCGAGGAAGCCACGCCGATTCCGCATGATGGAACTAGAAGAAAGGGTGGACGTCGCGGACGCAGGGTATAAACAGGAGTAACTATTGTTTGGAAATAAAAATCGTTGACAAGAATGATTTTTCCACGCGTCTGGTTATTGAAGGTGTTGACTCTGCGTTCATTAATTCGTTGCGGCGAGTTGTAGTTGCTGAAGTTCCAGCTATGGCAATTGACGATGTTGTGGTCATTGAGAATTCTTCTATGTTGCATGATGAGATTCTGGCACATAGACTAGGCTTCGTTCCTTTGAAGACTGATCTAGACTCTTACAACTTGCCTGAAGAATGCTCATGTAAGAGTGAGCTAGGCTGCAACCTTTGTCGAGTTTCATTAACGCTTGATGTCGAAGCTGGGGGAAATGACAGAACCGTGTATTCTGGCGACCTTGTCTCAGAAAACCCAAACATTGTGCCAGTAAGTGACAGGATACCCATCGTGAAGCTGGCGCCCAACCAGCATCTAAAACTGGAGAGTTACGTAAGGCTTGGAAAAGGCGCTAAACATGCAAAATGGCAGTCGGTGTCAATGTGTGCCTACAAGCATTTTCCAAGAGTGAAGATAAACGAAAAAGAATGCGACTCGTGCGGCAAATGTGTGGACGTGTGCCCCAAGAGAGTGTTATCTGTCTCTGAAGGCGGAAAGAAACTAGAGCTTCGCAACGTGATTGATTGTACTGTATGCCACGACTGCGTTGACTCCTGCCCAAAAAGCCCGCCTGCGATTGAAGTGTCTTGGGACCGGGACGTTTTTGTAATGGATACAGAATCAACAGGGGCTCTTCCTGTTGAAAAGATAATTTTTGAAGCGATCAAAATTCTCGATAAGAAATTCGAGGCATTCATGGAGCAATTGGCGGTGAAGAAGGATGAGGCAAGTCAAATCGCAGAATCCTGAGTTGCTCAAACTCCTTCGCTCTTTGCGGAAGAAAGCCAAAGAGAACGATGCCGCCATCTGGCGAGACGTAGCCAGCTCCCTTTCTGCTTCAAAACGCAGACGCGTGGCTGTAAACCTCAGCCGCCTGAACAGATACACCAAAGAGAAGGATGTCGTGGTGGTTCCAGGCAAGGTTCTGGGCTCGGGCAGATTGGAGCATCCGATAATTGTGGCTGCGTTTACGTTTTCAAGCGAAGCTCGCTCCAAGATTATACAGGCTAAGGGCAAATGTGTGCCCATCTCTAAGCTGCTCGAAGACAACCCAAAGGGCAGCAACATCAAAATAATGGAGTAGGAAAGCCGTGGCAACTGATGAAGAAGCAAAGGGTACAGTTGTAGATGCATCTGGTCTGATTATGGGAAGAATGGCAAGCATAGTGGCTAAGCGCCTAATCTCCGGTGAATCCATCACCATCGTGAACGCTGAGAAAGCCGCTTTGTCTGGCAAAAGATCAAGTCGAGTGAGAGAGGCTCAAGCCTTTCTTGACATTGGTCATCCTCGTAAAGGACCTTACCACCCAAGAAGACCAGACCAGATTGTTCGCAGAACTGTTCGTGGCATGCTTCCTCATCGCCAACCTAAAGGTATGAACGCGTTGAGGCGACTCAGAGTTTTCTTAGGTGTGCCGCCTGAACTTAAGACAGCACCTTTGGAGACTATTCCAGCAGCTCATGTGAGCAAGCTGAAGTGTCCCTATGTCACAGTTGAAGAACTTGCTAAACAGATTGGGTACATACCTACAGGTGAGTGAAAATGTCAAGTGCAACCAAAGTTTCATTGACCAGCGGCAAGCGAAAAACAGCCACAGCGAGAGCCACAGTGAGAGCTGGCAAAGGCAGAGTGCGAATCAATAACATACCAGTTGAGATTTTTGAGCCTTCTATCGCCCGAGAAAAGGTTCTTGAGCCTCTACGTCTTGCGGGCGACAATGTTTGGCGTCAACTAGACATTGACATAAAAGTGTCCGGTGGCGGCTTTATGGGTCAAGCCGACGCTGCACGCACAGCTGTGGCAAGAGCACTATTGCGCTGGACAAAAAGCTCGCATCTGCAGACGTTGTTCACCGAGTACGACCGCACATTGACTGCTGGCGATCCCCGTCGGCGTGAGCCGAAAAAGGCTGGCGGGCCTGGTGCACGAGCTAAAGATCAAAAAAGCTATCGTTGAACTGCTTCCTATCTTCGCTTCTAAAAGTCTTGAACGGTCTTAGCACGAAGCTAACTCATGCTCGTTTCAATATGGATTTCAATTGAGTATTCGGAGTTAACAAATCTATTATTAAACGCTGACATTAGCAAGACAACGCGGAATGAGGCAAATGGAACAGCCTTGCGTTCTTAGCTTAGCCCGCTCCTTAACGCCAATGATGGCCTATGGAGTCAGCCGGCTGAACCCTACCTCCATGAGGCTGTTCCTAAACGTGATTCTGCCCGTCTGCTACCTACTATGAGGAAGTTTTGACATGCAAAAAACAGCAAGAACGACAGAGTGCGATGCGACAGAACGAACCAACCATGACAGGGAGCCAGAAGATGAAGGAAAAGGGGTTGTCCACGATTCGATGAACGGTGAACTTCGGCTTCTTGGAGCAAGACGCATGGTCATGAATCCCTTGGCGATGTGTGACAAACTGGACAAAATGTTCGGAAGCGGCGCTGAAGCCATCGTCCATTACATGTTGTTTGAATCTGGACGAGACACATTTGACACCATGATAAACAACAATCGGAATAAGAGCCGTGGGGAGTTGCTGAAGATGCTGGTTGATCTACAGCCAAACACTGGGTGGGGCTATGTCTCACTGACCATCATTCGCACAGACCCACCATCAGTGAATATTGTGGTTAGAAACCCACCTGTGAAGTCTGTGAAGGGTTCACAAAAACAGATCATCGGCTCCTACTGGGCTGGGGTTCTCTCAGGGTATTTCAACCGGCAATTAGTGAGCAAAAATATTGGTTACGACGCGGAAAAAGACGAGTTTGCATGTACTGTTACAGTATAACCTTTAATGTGATGAGAGTGAGGCTAAACGCAAAGCAATAAAGCTGAGGACACAAGGCAAATGGCGAAGAATCTGGGTGCGGAGCGATCTGAGGTCTATCGTGACCACCGCGCGCAATTGATTCTCGGCAAGCTCCTCAGCGGTGAGATTGACAAACTGAGCCCGGTTTTCGATCCGAAGCATGGATACACGTATCCTCTGGTTGAAGCAGTGATCGGAGACCCTGTTGCTGCTGAAGGATTCCTGAATCGCCTACATGAGATCGGTATTTTGGATAGAGAGATGTTTGACAAGGTTATTAGTTGTCCCAAGTGCGGTTCAAGTAACATTTCCGTTAGGTATTGCTGTCCTTACTGTAAATCCTTTAATGTAAGGAAAAGCTCTCTGGTTGAGCATATTCCATGTGGCTACATTGATGTTGAAGATCGCTTCAGGCAGAAAGAGAGACTTGTTTGCCCTAGATGTCGCGATGAGTTGAATAAGCCTGATGTCAATTACAGAAAGGCTGGAGTCTGGTGTGCCTGCAACGATTGCGGCAAGAACTTTGACATCCCCGTAACCTCGCATTTTTGCCGTGAGTGCAAGAATGTCTTTGTTTTTGAAGACGCCGTTTATCGAGACGTCTATTCCTACACGCTGAATCAGAATGTGATGAAAGAAGCAGGCGTAGGCTACATAATGGTGGCGCCTCTGCGCAGCTTCTTCCAAAACCTTGGGTTCAGTGTCGAAAGCCCAGGATTCCTAAAGGGTAAATCGGGCGCTAGCCACATGTTTGATGTTGCAGCTTGGAAGGAGCATCCAGCGCACCATGTTGTTGTCATTGATTTGGCTACTTCGGGGGAAGATGCAGTCTCGGAGCAAGCTATTATCGCTATGTTTGCCAAGGTTTATGATGTGGCTCCTGATCGAGCCGTGTTAATAGCCATTCCGAAGATAAGTGAAAATGGAAGAAAATTAGCTGGACTATACAAGATCGAGCTGATTGAAGGTAGAAGTCAGAAGGAAGCCTTGAGGGCTCTGGAGAAGACTATAGGATTAGTGCAAATTACATCTGAACCTCGTTGATCTCAGCTGCCAGCGTACACTCCGATGTTGCCTCGTTCAGTCACAGCTTTTACCGTGTAGGGTCCATTTGGCAACGATATATCAACACGTGTGTACGTGAAGGTCTCACCTGAATTGATGAAGACCTCAGTGTCATATCGCTTGTGCGCTGTGGCATTGTTGATCCAAATAGATACCAGATGTGTCGTCCGTGCGCCTTCGTTTCTGAATGTGAAAACAGCTCCGTTGATCACGGCTCTTATGGCTAGATAATCTATGTCTATGTTTGTTCTTGTTGCGTCTGGTCCTTGATCGTGGACTTGGACTAAAATTCTGCCCTCACTCGTGACGTAGCTGCGCCATTTGCTCGTGAGGTTGACGGCATAATCATTCCATCCTAAGCTAGGCGTGTGACCGCTGGTCGCGTTGAATCCATTGTCACTATATGTTCCTGAGGTCCAGCTGTAAGCTTTCAGATACCATTTTTCACCCAAATCGTCAACGGTGTATCTCAGCTGTATCTCCACGCTTTGAATAAGTGTCAAGGGGTAGGTTGAGACA
>CAYLSJ010000023.1:0-11719 GCA_964386655.1 uncultured Candidatus Bathyarchaeia archaeon
AATAATTCTCGAAGCAAAAAGGAATAAATACCTATGTGAAAACATAACGTCTATGGGCTCCCTACGCGAAGGCCTCTCATTAATATGGTCAGTATTAACCAGCAGATGGTACTGGATCATCGTCACCACGGCCACCGCCGTAATAATAACCCCATTCCTCCTACTCATACTCATCGTCAACCTACCCACACCACTCAACTTCCTATCAATCTTCGCAATAGTAATTGCCTGGGGAATAGTCGCAGGATACAAAGACTGGATAATAGCCAGAGCAAAAGAAGAAAAGCAAAAAATCAAAACCTAAAAACTCAACGCTCAAGGACTCAGAGCAGTCAAACAGCAATTAACCTTTTGCTTTTTGTTCCTTCCTCTCAGTAAGCTTCAGCCAACTTTCCACAAGAGCCTCAATATCCCATCTTAACGGCGTCTCCCCACAAATCGACGCCAAATAATCCCGATACCGCTTATACAAGACCCTCAACCACACAATCACCACAGGACCCAACATAGCAAACGGAACAATCCAAACAAAAGGACCCCACCCCCACGAAGCAGTCAAAACCATCACATAGACAATCAAGTACGTGTACAAGCCCATGAAAATAGAGGGAACCGCAGCAATCCAAACTGCTCCAACCACAAAATCAAAAGCATCCTTTAACCCTCGAAGCACAACCGCAACTTTCATGTTCAACCAGGAAAACCTGTCTTTCTGCAAACCAACCCATCTTGCAAAATGGTTATTCAGCGCTTGGAGTATAGATGGCATGAAACGAAATGACGACGCCCGAGATCAATCATTGGGGGCTCTTCCTTCCTGCAGATATCCCCAATGAATTCAGGACACCGCGTGTGGAACCTGCAACCAGGCGGGGGAGCAATCGGACTCGGAATCTCACCTTTTATGACAACTTCCGAACGCTTAGACAATGGATCTGGAACAGGCACCGCCGCTATCAAAGCCTTCGTATAAGGATGACAGGGTTCCTTCACGATGTCTACAGCCTCCGCTCTTTCCATCATCTTGCCCAAGTACATAACGCCTATCCTGCTACAGATGTGCCGAGCCAGAGCTAGGTCATGTGTGATGTAAAGGAATGTCACTTGATACTTCTCCATCAGATGGAACATCAGATTCAGGATTTCTGCTCTGATAGAAACATCTAGCATTGAAACCGGTTCATCTGCAACGACAAACGCGGGGTTGCAGACAAGAGCTCTCGCAGTAGCAACCCGTTGTCTTTGCCCTCCACTGAGCTCATGCGGATATCGCAGAAGGAATTCTTGTGGAGGTGTCAGCTCTACATCTTCAAGAGTCTTAGCCACTTTTTCATCCAATTCCAGTCCTGTTGCTACCCCAAGCGACTCTAGGGGCTCGGCGATGATGTTAAAAATACTCATTCTAGGGTTGAGAGAGTCGTAAGGATCCTGGAAGACTATCTGCATTTTTCGACGTAAAGGTTTCAGCTCCCTCTCTGAGAGAACCGTTATATCTTGATTAAGGAAGAGTATCTTGCCTTTTGTCGGAGTGATAAGTCTGACAAGCATTCTTCCGACAGTTGTCTTTCCACTGCCACTTTCGCCAACGAGTCCATAGACCTCTCCTTTTCTGACCTCTAGGTCTATCCCATCTACAGCGCGAACGAAAAGTTGTTTCTTAAGAAGAATATTCCCGAGGAAACCCATTCTTACAGGAAACCATTTCGTCAAACCACTAGCCTTGATGATGGCTTCTTCCATAACACTTCCTCCACTAGACCTAATTGACTACGTGGCATGCTACCTTGTGAAGACCGCCTCCAACTTTCAAGAGTGGAGGCTCCTTCTTCCTGCAAATCTCCATGCCGTACCTACATCTTGGATGGAACCGACAGCCACTTGGCGGTGACAGCAGATCGGGCGGATTGCCGCCTAGAGATACCATTGTAGTTGTTGGCGAGTGGATGTTTGGGAACGCGTCTATCAAAGCCTTGGTGTATGGATGCAGAGGTTCTTTGAACATGCTCACAATGTCGCCATATTCCATGATTTTTCCTGCGTACATAATAGCGACCTTCTCACACGTTTCAGCGATGATTGACAGATCATGTGATATCAATATCATAGATAGGTTCAGTTTGCTCTTGACACTTCTCATGAGTTTAAGAACTTGCGCTTGGATTATCACGTCTAACGCTGTTGCAGGTTCGTCCGCGATTAGGAGATCTGGGTTGCATGCAAACGCCATGGCTATCATCGCGCGTTGCTTCATTCCTCCGCTAAGCTCATGAGGATAGTTTCGGATTTTCTTAGCTTCTAGACCGACCATTTCAAAAAGCTTTTCGACCCTCTGTGTGGCGCCATCTTTGCTCACATTTCGTTCATGTAGCCTGATCGCTTCAATTATCTGCTCCCTTACTGTGTAAACCGGATTTAGAGCATTCATTGACCCTTGGAATATCAAAGATATTCCCTTCCATCTGATGTTGTCTCGCATCTCGTCATCTTTAAGTTCGATGAGGTTTGTGTCTCGAAAGATTATTTTTCCATCTATGATTTTCCCGTTTTTGGGAAGCAGCCGCAAGATGGACAGAGCCACAGTGGTTTTTCCACATCCAGACTCTCCAGCTAGACCCATCGCTTCTCCTTTCTCCACTTCGAAGCTGACACCGTCTACGGCTTTAACAGGACCTCTCCGAGTTCCGAAATATGTCCTTAGGTCATTGATCTCAAGCAATGCCATGGCTTTCACCGTATTTCTGCACTTTTAAGGAGGTGATATATTAATTCATAGGTAGAAATAGCTTTCGTTTTGACGAATGAGCCTCTTTGCCACCATCTTCTTCTTAGCGCCTCTGAACTTGGAGAATGTTTAAAACTACGCTCAGACATGGTCTTAATCTAGGAGTAGAAGATATTGCTTGATCGTAAGATTGGCACTAGAGTCGATCTGAGTTTGCTGAGTGAGGCTATAGTGCAATTCTTTGAGAGTAAAGGCTTTTCCAGCGCCATAGATCAATCCTCAAAGGGATACAGAGTAATTGCCGCTCCAGGGGCAATGTCCAACATACCAAGAAGTGTGAACGTCCTTATCCGAGGCAAGCCTGAGGATTTTGAAATAGAATTTGACGCTGGCTCCAACTCTCGAACCGCGAGAGTTTTGGGACCTCTGGCAACTATACTCGGTGGAGGATTTCTTGTGTTGAAAGACTTGAAGTCACAAGAATACTTTGACAAACTGGAAAAAGAGTTCTGGCTGTTTGTCGACGAGAAGACGGAAAATTTAAGGGGACCAAGCTCCGAGAAGTGAAAACTGGGTTTTGAGCTTCTGTCTGATCTTAAAACTTTGAATTCCTAAGAGAGATCCAGCGATGTCAAGCGCATCCGTCATACGGGTCTTCAAGAGCTGTATATTTCCAGAAGCCCAAGACCCAACTACTGGTCAAGTCATAGCTCAGCAGAGATTCAATGGAATTTCGCTAGGAGTGTTGTGAAGCAGCTTTCACAAAGTATACTATCGATATAAACGATTTCGTGTCCAAGAGAAATCAGGAAATGTGGGAAGCAGGGTTACGACTCTGATTTTCCGAAGTTCTTGCCCAGCAGATACAAGTCTGAGATGTCAACTTTGTTGTCATTGTTGAAGTTGCACATGGGATTCCATCTGGGACCTAATCTGACAGAACCGTAGCTCAAACTGAAAGGGCCTAAATCCGCGGTGGCAACGATACCGTTACCGTCGACGTCTCCCGGAATCTTCACTCTCACAGTGGCGTTTAATGCGTACAAGTAGATCGGGGCGCCCGCTTGGCTTCTGCCGATTGGTCTACTAGAATTGTCGGCGAGGTTCACTTCGGCAATGGGCAGCCCGAACTTAGTAGTCCCTACCTTGATGGCTGTGAATCCTATAACAAAGATGGTGCTGTTGTCATCAGGCTTATTGAATGCAGGCGGTATATACGGATACGGATAACGATCAGGGTCTGATATTGATGAAAAAGCTAAATTGTAGGTGCCCTGAATCTGGTCCACTAGATTCGCGATTTCCGATACTGGCTCATAAAGAACCCCGTCAGGCCAGTCCTCGACTGGAAGATATGGTACCTCAGAGTAAAGTACGTATGAGAAGTACGTGGTGTCCCAGTGTAACGTGATGTCGAAGCCGTAGAGATTGCCAAGTGGAATTTTGTAAAGAGGGAACGCCGGATCAGGAACCGATACAGCGGTCAGATTGAATACTCTTACACGAATTGTGATGGTCTGACCTTTATACATTACAATATCCCCTGGGTCTACGAAGACCGTGGGTCCCTTTGGTTGAAAACTACCCATTGCAGTCAGTGTGCCCGCGTTAATTGTGAAAAAAGCTAAAATCAAAGCTGCCAAAACAACTCTCCGCATTTCCCTCTCCTTCCCATAAGTTAATGGAGATTCCTAGTATAAAAAGCTTAAGTTCTTTGTTGCGCCTTCTTAGAGTCGAGTCACCGTCTCTCTCTGAACTTGGGGTTAAATATTTCGTCCAGGGAGTAACCCATCAAGATGAAGGATATTGCCAGCAGAGATATGCCGACGCCAGGTGGCATCACCCAGAACCAATATTCTCCAAAGCCCTTCAAAATGGTGACACCTGAAGCGTTGAACTCGTTAAGCACTCTTCCCCAAGTCACAAGACTGGGATCATATAGTCCAAGAAAGCTAAGAGAAGCCTCTGTTACGATGGCTCCGGGAACTGTCACTGCTAGAGCAAGGTAGACCAGTGCAATTACGTTTGGAAAGATATGTTTAACCAGAATGCGAAGTTTAGTTGCGCCAGCGGCCCGTGCTGCTTCGACGAATGCTCTTTCTCGCAAGGATAGTGTAACAGATCTTACGCTTCTGGAGAACCCCATCCATCCCATTACCGATAATATCAGTACAATGTTCCACACAGAGGGACTAAGGATCATTGCCAGTACTATGAACAGAGGCAGGGTTGGTATGATTATGAGAATGTCTGCGATTCTCATAATGACTTCATCCGTAGCTCCACCGCTGTATCCAGCCGTCAATCCAAGTGTCAGGCCAATTGATACTGACATAATCGCCGCCAATAAGCCCACCGTGACTGATATTCTTGCTCCGTAGATAATTGATGTCATCATGTCTCGTGGGTTTCCTTTGTTTCCGTCTGAACCGAGAAGACCAAACACCTCCCCATAAAGTAGTACCTGTAGGTTGTCGAGATACACCTTTACATCGCTGGCGCTTCCGCCTGCATCGTCGACAATAAGCTCAATTTGGAATGTGTAGTCACCTGGCGCTGGGAATATTATCCTTTCAGCTTGCTCATAGTAATAGTATTTGATTGGATCCTTCTGTAATGATGGATTTGATGATCTTATCCATGTGTGCGCATAAAAATCAGCCGGGCGTTCAATGGAGATTGTGTCTATGGGATAAGTGTAAATGAACTTTGAATCTTTCTGGCTGATCAGATCCTCAGGGTATGTGTACTCAGTTAATCGCGCTGGGTCGGTTCTGTAGAATGATATTTCCATCAAGACCTTGGTTGAGGGAGATATTGTGCCCACCGGTAGATGAGAGAAGTGTATCCAGAATCTTCTTGGAGGGGAAGTGAACGGATATCTGAAATCATAGGAGAATTTTGCAGCGGTCACCTTGCGCCCTATTTCTGGTTCTCGCTTATATGAAAACTCAATGCATCCTTCATTCAGTGTCCCTTTTTGCGGGTTGTACCTTGGGCCGGTAATATGTGCTGTATTGTTTATTTCCGTCTTCCATTTTGTGAGAGTGTTCTCCGTTGAGAATTCATGGCTGGATATTACCTCCATGTTTTCTGACATGCCGCTTCCTCCAGGCAGCTGTTTGTACCAAGCGGGCATGCATAGATAATCTGCTAGTATAGGCGGGCCTGCGGGGTAGTATCCTTGCCATTTGGGCTGTGTTGAGTCGTAGGGTGTCATGTACGGTCCTACGAGAGCGAAAATGATGAAGGCTGTTACAATTGTGCTTCCTACTATTCCCCGCCTGCTTCGTTTGAACGTTGCCCAGAAATTCCCGAATCTCTTCTTCAGGATGGCGCGCCTAGTTAGGTGAGTGGTCATTGTCATCCTCCAACTTTTATTCGAGGATCTATTACTCCGTAGACAAGATCCACTACGAAGTTTGCTATTATCACTAAGAGCCCAGATATGTAGAAGATGGTGTACATTGCAGGAAGATCCTTGGAATAGATTGCTGCGAATATCCACATGCCCATTCCGTGATATGCAAACAGCGTTTCCGTTATTATAGCTCCGTTCCAAAGGAATGCGAAAGTCATTGCCATTGTTGTTACTAGAGGTAGTGAAGCTGGTTTTAGTACATGCTTGAGTAGGATTGTTCGTTCTTTCAGTCCCTTTGCCCTGGCGGTGACAACATAGTCTTCAGTTATGGTTTCGATTACGCAAGCTCTTGTCAGAAGCATCCAACCGTCGAAGTTGAAGACGAAGAGTGTGAGAACTGGTAAAGTTAAGACATAAAGACGCCCAGCAATGTATTCAAGAGGATTCACAGGCGTGTTTCCGCCAGCCCACCAGGTCGGGTATGTTCCTCCTATCTGAAACAAATGAAGCTGCACTGCGAAGAAATAGATGATAAGCCACCCTATCCAAAAGACTGGAAGAGCGGAAAGTGTCAGTACGGTTGTAACTGCTCCTGTCTCCAGTTTTGTTCCTCTCTTGTAGGCGAGAAGTACGCCCAACAGAGTTCCAATTGCTATAGAGAAGACTGCTGACATGCCCATTAATAGTAGAGTATTTCCCAGTCTCTCTGAGACAGATTGCACTACAGCTATTCCAGTTTCTCGGGATCTTCCGAAGTCGAAGTTCAGCATGTTTTTTAGATACACAACATATCTTTCTTGCAGAGACAGGTCGAGGCCGAAATATTTTCTAAGCTCTTGGAATTCTGCCTCCGTCATTTTGCCTTCTACTGATTCAGAGTACTTCTGTAGAGGATCTCCAGGCATGGCGTTGAATATCAGGAAGTTGATTGTTAGGAAAATTAACAAGATTAATAGGCTATAGATAATCCTCCTTATCACGTATGTTCTTAATCCCATCTGTCTCCCTCTGCCTATTGGTTCTGCTATCGTTAAGCGTCGGGGTTTATGTGGAACAATAGAAATTTAAGGGTTTGCCTTCTCATTTCTGGTTTCTTAGAAAGAAAATAAAGGGAGTGGAAGGTGGTGTGAGCGGTTTTCTTATGGTCTTCCGAATGTTACTCCGTATACTGCTAGTACAGAGGACAGGTCAAGGATGTCGATTCTGCCTGGTCTATTGCCGGGTAGTGGCAGTATTGGCCCTTTCACTAGGTCTGCAGTGACCTCCCAGTTTACCGTTGGAATAAGGTGTCCAGTGCTTCCGAATGCCGCAGTGGTTCTAGTTACGTCGTATAGGTCGACTTTGAAGTTTCCATTTCTTGGTGGGCTGCCTGGATCCCAGTACCAATACCAGTCTAGTTCACCTAGTGGAGGTGTGTCCCAGTAGAAGTACCGGTTTGCCTTGTACGCTGACCAGCCGCCTGCGCCTGGCTGATGCTCAGTCATATACCATGGTCCGTATGCTATGTGGACCTCCTGCCAAGGTTTGCCGCCTGGGATGTATCCGGATGCGTCGCCTCGAGCCCAGTACTGGATTGTTATTTTCTGGCCCGGTGCTAGATCTTTTTTGATTGTTGCATACCCTTTGACTATGTCGAAGTCTGTGTATCGGGTTTGTGGAACGCCATCGACCAACACGGATTCGATGTATACAGGTGCGCCTATAGCTCTGATTGGTAGGGCGAGGTTTCCTGGAGTTGTTGCATTAATTCCTTCAACGAAGACTCGTGTTTCCAGTGAGGAAAGTGGAGATACTTTCCATGCTGGCGGATAGAGGTCTCTACCATATGGGCCGTAGAGATTGAACATTGATCTTGTGTTGAAGTAGACATCCACTTCGTAGGCGTTCTTAACCTCGATGTGATGAACATCTTTGTAGCCTGCGTATATCCAAGCATCTGGTGAATTGTAGTACCACCAGACACTGAACTCGTAGAAGGATGTATCAACTGGTCCGAGCGGAGTTCCTGTTATCGGCTGGATCCATTTAGCGTCGCTTCTAAGATAGAAGGTTATCACGTCTTTGGTCTTGCCATCTGCTGGATCGACCCACGTTGCGGATTTCCAGTCTTTAGCTAAGCCGGCTTGGTCTCTGTATATTTCGAATGGGTTGTTGGTTAGGAAGGATGCCATGTGCACGAAGGACGATGTCTCCCAAACCCATCTGGAGTAGATGTGGTTGAGCTGGTTCGGGAAGCCCTTAATTCCAACTCTTATGGGCAATGCATAGCTGCCCTCAGGATTGTCTGCTCGGTAGGCATTCATGTACGTGTAGGCGTTCTCTGGACCAACGGCGAAGAAGTTGACGACGCCTAGTAGGTTTCTGTATCCGTAGAAGCCCAATGTGCACCATAACGAGATGGAGATGCAGTATTTGTCAACTACGAATTCTTGCTGCATCTGGGCAGCGTAGATAGCCTCTGCCAAAGTCGGAGCCTCGTTCAGCTTGTCACCCCAGTAGTTGCATTCAGTATATCCGTTGTGTATGCTGCAGTGATAGTTTGGTCCACCAGAATAGTAGTATAAGCTGTGGAACCAACTGTAGAGAGCTAATGGGTATCTGCCAACTGACCATCCGCCCGTGTATATGTGGTAGTTCAGTCCCAGCATCACTTGCTCGTTGCATTCAGAGAAGGATGCGAGCTTGAGAACAACTGGAATGCCTGATTTGATCAGGTTGTTGTATAACTGCAAACCAGCCGCCAGCCTCAGGGAGTCGTCGTTTCGGCAATAGAATACAAGCCCGTCAAGTTTCTGATTAGCCTTCTGCGGATGTCCCGATGGGTATACTCTCCATTTTCTAGCTGATCCAGGATAGGCTGGGTCATAGTTTGGATTGTCCTCTGTGCCGTAGACGTATCCTGTTTGATTCAATTCTAGGTTGGCTTGGTAAGTGTTGTATGGATAGGGATAGTTGTTGAAAACTGTGCCGTTTGCATGCACCCCGTTACAAAGTGTCCAGTTCCACCAGTCTTTTGCTGGTGAGGCAACATGCGTGTCCATTCTTACCGCTGCACCCTCGCAGATGACGTCTCTGTAATAGTCTTTGTCAACCAGATGGGCTATGGCTTTTCTGAAGTTTGCATCAGACATGTGCGATCTAATCCCAGGATAGTACTTGACGGTGAGGTTGTTGTGGAAACTGAAGGACCTTACACCCAATCTCTCAACTTTTGCAAGCAAGACGTCAGGGTTAGTTTTCACGTTCAGCTCCTGTGCCTTTGTCAACTCCCAAGTGTCAATATCGATGTCTCCTGCTGTCAATGCCGCAAATAGCTGAGTGTCGTCGGTATAATACTTAATAAGCAATTGCTCAGAGCGTGGGCCATGGTTTGGTGGAGGCTGCGCCTGTACCTCTATTGGAGTAACAAATGTTGTCAAGAGCAGAGTTAGAGCCAAAGTAAACAGTAGCGAAACTATTTTCAGCTTCATAATTCTACCTCTCTCTCCTTTTTTGTTCGCAATACACATCTTGGCACACTAGCGATTTAAACCTTTCTGGAACATTCCTCCATGAGAAAAGACTGATCGCTCCACCCTTCAAAAGGCTCTAGGGGCTCTTAGAAAGCATCCATTGCCATGAGAAAGCCTGAAGAAGCAATGATGATCAGCCTGTGTAGAGAAAAGTTCTAGAAAGCTTAAAATCCTTGGTCATGACAAAGATATGTGACGAAAGGGAAAGGAGAAGAGAGGAATCTTCATGAATATTGATCGAAAGAGAATATCGACTCTAGTAATTATTGCAATGATGATCTTGAGCGTTTCAGCGATTTTTCCAGTTGCAGCTGTAACACCACCACTTCCACAGCTAGAGGTGAAGCTAATTTCAGGCACGACATATGACGTTGTGTTGTCTGGAGAAGGCGGAGTGAATTTAAATGGCTATTGGGACATCATAGGCTTTGATCTTTACATGCGATACACTGGTACGGTTGCTGTTGCCAGTATCAAGATTGACCCTGACGGATGGTTTGCAACTTTCTATCCTGGGGGCGTGCAGAAATTACTTGTAACAAGGGATAACACAAAAGGATTTCTAAGAGCAGTGTTCGCAGGGCAGGGAGACCCACACACACCGCCAAACGGCGTTGGAACCATTCTACGAGTAACCTTCGGGACTATAACAGGCATACCACACCTACGAAACCCTGAGCCTAGACCGGATGAACTGCCGACTTGGGGACGTGACAAGTACGTAGTAGACATTTCAGGATACCCGCACCCAGAGCGCGTTGATCCTCCGTGGAACGGCGAATATGGTTCACCAATGATACCGCATGTTGTCCTGCCTACTCTTCCAACAGCCTCGTTCACTGAGACAGCAACAACCGTCTACAAAGGGACAAAGATCTTTTTCAACGCGTCTGCAAGCTCTGACCAACCACCAGGCTCGATTGTCACATATCAATGGGACTGGGAATCAGACGGTACTATTGACGCTTCAGGTGTCATCGCAAACAAAACCTACACCGCTAAGGGAACATATCTGGTCACACTCCTCGTTACTGACAATGAGGGACTGACTGGAACAGTCTCAGCCACTAAGTACGTGTTGAGCAAGCCTCCAGTGGGTGTCATCGCGAGAAGCTCCAAATTCATCAACCTGAAACCAAATGCCGATGGAACCTATATTGACATGGGTGGAAACTACACGAGTTGGGATGACTGGCCGACACACGATAAAGACGTCACCGTTGTCAGAGCAACTGTTCCTAAGCAAAATGAAACATCAAATCTTGAAGATGTTGTAAGTCCACCACCTCAACCTGTACAATGGGTAAGGGTCAATGTTGCTGCTTCGAAAATGAATGCGACGGGCGATGACATAATAAAGCTGATGCTTGTAATCGGAGGAAAACAATACCTAGCACCAACTTCCATAATACCCAGCGCTAACCCTATCTACACGACCTATGGATACACTTGGACTAAGAATCCGTCTACAGGCGTAGCTTGGACGTGGGCTGACATAAACGCTACAGAAGCAGGCGCAACATCGATTATGAACCCTAAGGGCGGATTTCAGGAGATGCGAATCACCCAGCTCTACGTAGAGGTTGGATACTACAAAGACGTTGCATGCGGCAATCCAATCACATTCGATGCAGTAGCGAGCTATGATCCCGACGGCAGCATCACCACGTATTATTGGGATTGGGTGGATGGAACCGCGGGGTCAGTTGGGCAAAGAGTGACAAAGACTTGGATGTTCCCTGGAATATTCGATGTGAAACTCACCCTCACTGATAACGAGTACACAACAGGGCAAGCTATCATACAAACAACTATACTGGATGGGCTTCCACGTGCTCTGTTCACCACAAACGCAACAACAGTATACACATTTGACCCCATCTTGTTTGATGCGTCTGCTAGCTACGACCCAGACGGCACAATCGCCAAATACAACTGGGAATTCACCCAAATACCGCCAACAGGCTCAATACTCAAAACAGGCAAAATCGTAACCAATTACTGGACGAAAGCTTACACCTACAAAGCCTACCTTGAAGTAATCGATAACCTCGGAGTATCCAGCTGTCCAGAAATCTTTGGAATCAAGAAAAGAACCAACGTCACAATAACTGTGCTGAACAG
>CAYLSJ010000024.1:0-5947 GCA_964386655.1 uncultured Candidatus Bathyarchaeia archaeon
GCAGTGGAGAAATCTCAACAAAAGCAGGCAACGAAGAAATCTTCAAGACAGATTTCGGCACAAAGGCAAAATACCAACTGTATAACTACACAAAGAACCAAGATGAAACCGAATACACCGAATATACCCCCGTAACCAGAACCGCGCCGAGACCTGGATACGCCAAGAATCCATTATTCAGCATACATGTAGCTCTCTTGAAATATGTGCCCTTGATAGTTCAGCACATTGCTCCCGCCTTGTATCAAAAAGCCAAAGATCACATGCTAAACATGACCTACGCTGATTACTTCTACGTGATTTCATACCCGACCTATAGCGGCTTCAAAGTGAAACATGACCCAACCTACACGGCTTACATAGCAGGCACAGCAGGCTTAACTTCACCAGCATCACATTGGTTTGGACTGTTACTGCTCGGAGGCATAATCGCAATCATAGCCATAGCAGTAGTACTCGTAGTAAAAAGACGAGGCGCCAAAGCTCAAGCGCTTCCACCGACAACTTCGCCAACAATAACAAGTTAAACCTAATTTTCTCATTTTCTTTTTCTCCTTTTTCTCCAAGAGGCTACTCTACTGAAAAGAGAGAGTTGTCAAAAGCAAAGTTTATAGGCTGGATGTGTAGTTTACGTTTTAGCCCCATAAACAAAATGGGGAAGCCCCTTGGAGACCCGATTTTTCGGGTCGGATGACTCCGGCCCACTGGAGGAACCCTTCAGTTTGAAAGAATCCTTCATTATCCGTTTCTATAAAGCTAATTCTCTAATCATAGATTTAAGGAAAAGGTGTTAAGATTTTGGAAACAACCATAACGCAAGACGACTTTCTCATGCTGCAGAAAGCGTTTTTCAGAGAAAAAGGCTTGGTCAGACAACACTTAGACTCTTACAACGAATTCATCGAAAAAGGCTTACAGGAAGTAATAAACGAAGTTGGCGAAATCGACATAGAGGTGCCAGAGCAGCCTTACAAAATCAAGCTTGGACAGATATGGATCATCGACCCTCAATCAAAGATAAGTGGACCATACGTCACCGAGGTCGACGGCACAAAACACGAAGTCTATCCGTTGGAAGCGAGATTTCGAAACCTATCTTATTCAGCCCCCCTCTCCCTTGAAATGACACCAATCGTTGACGGCAGAGAACAGGAAACCGAACTTGTCCTTATAGGCAATTTACCAGTCATGTTAAAATCGAAACTCTGCGTGTTATCTCAGCTTCTGCCCGAGGAATTGATAGCTCATGGCGAAGATCCAAACGATCCAGGCGGCTACTTTGTCATAAACGGCTCTGAAAGAGTCATTGTAGCGCTCGAAGACCTAGCGCCTAACCGCATCTTAGTTGACATCGACACACGAGGCGCAACACCAGTCTATCAATCAAAAATCTTCTCCACAACTGTGGGTTTCAGAGCTCGCATCGAGTTGCACTTGAAGTCAGATGGGTGCATCTACGTTTCTATGCCCGGCGTGCCATCGGAAATACCCTTCGTAATTGTTATGCGAAGCTTAGGGTTGAAGTCTGATAGAGAAGTCGCTGAAGCTGTTTCACCCGAGAAACAAATGCAGTTTGAAATAGAACAGTCTTTTGAAAAAGCGTTGGGCATTGACACAGTTGCTGAAGCCATCATGTACATCGGTAGCCGCGTAGCGCACGGACAGGTTGAGGAATACCGACGCCAAAAAGCCGAAGGCATACTCGACCGCAACTTCCTCCCCCACATCGGACGAACACCAGACAAACGAAAAGAGAAAGCCCTATTCCTAGGCGAGATGGCGAACCGCGTAATTGAACTCAAACTCGGCAAGCGCAAGTCAGATGACAAAGACCACTTCAAGAACAAACGCCTAAAGTTGGCTGGACCTCTGCTTGCTGACCTATTCAGGATAGCATTCCGCAACTTGACACGTGACATTAAATACCAATTGGAACGCATGGGCGTAAAGCGACAATTGCTAACAGTTTCAGTTGCAGTACGCCCTGGCATAATCACTGAACGCCTCCAGCATGCGGTAGCAACAGGCAACTGGGGACGAGGGCGAGTCGGCATAACTCAGCTGCTCGACAGAACAAACCGCACCTCCACACTAAGCCATCTGAGACGATTACAGTCACCACTCAGCAGAAGCCAACCCAACTTTGAGGCACGTGACCTTCACCCCACACATTGGGGTCGACTTTGTCCGAACGAGACACCTGAAGGCTCAAACTGCGGTTTGGTCAAGAATCTGGCGTTGGGTTCGTGCATTTCTGTTGGTGTGAACCCTGAGAAAGTTAAGCACTTCTTATACAGATTAGGAGTAATCCCTGTTCAAGATGCAAACGATTCCATAAAAATCTCAGGCGCCAAAGTGTTTGTGGATGGCAATTTAGTCGGTTACAGTCTCACACCGCATGAATTCGTAGCTGAAGTCAGACAGAAACGCTGCATAGGAGAAATCTCAACAGAACTGAACATTGCACACTTTTCGAAAGAATACGGCAAGGAAAAAGATGAAATCTACCTCAACGGCGACGAAGGACGAGTGCGCCGACCATTAATCATCGTTGACAACAAAGGCATACCTAAACTGACACCTGAGCATATCGAAAAGGTCCGCGGTGGCGAATGGAGCTGGGAAGATCTTGCCAAGAACGGCATCATCGAGTACATTGACGCCGAAGAAGAGGAAAACCTCTACATCGGACTAAACTATAGCCAGGTTAGCCCTGACCACACACATGTGGAAATCACGACTTACACAATCTTGGGAATATGCGCCTCTCTCATTCCATATCCTGAGCATAATCAGTCCCCTCGCAATTCCTATGAAGCAGCTATGGCTAAACAGGCGCTGGGCATACATTCAACGAACTTCCTCATGCGCGTAGACTCTCGTTCGCACATTTTACATTATCCTCAGAAACCCATGGTTGGAACCAGAGCCATGGACATCATCGGCTATGACGTTAACCCGTCAGGTCAGAACGCAATCGTAGCCGTCCTGTCGTTTGAAGGCTACAACATGGAAGACGCACTCATATTCAACAAGGCTTCAGTTGAACGCGGCTTCGGACGCTCCACATTCTACCGAATCTACGAGGCTGAATGCCGCCAATACTTAGGTGGATTAAAAGACAAATTCCTCACACCTGAAGCAGGCATACGAGGCTACAGAGGTGAGCAATACTACCGCCTGCTCGAACCCGACGGCATCATAGGACTCGAAGCATCCGTAAACGGTGGCGACGTGCTCATCGGACGCACAAGCCCACCACGATTCTTAGAGGAATACAAAGAGTTCGAGGTTAAAGGCCCAACAATGCGCGACACTTCAGTAGATGTCCGACCTGCTGAAACAGGCGTTGTAGACCAGATTTTCATAACTGAAACAGGTGAAGGCAGCAAACTTGTCAAGGTTCGGGTTCGCGACCAGCGTGTTCCTGAGCTCGGCGACAAATTCGCTTCACGGCATGGGCAGAAAGGCGTCATTGGAATGATAATTCCTCAGGAGGACATGCCTTTCAGCCTAGACGGCGTGGTTCCAGACATAATCATTAACCCACACGCCATGCCTTCACGCATGACCATTGGACAATTCTTGGAATCAATCGCTGGAAAAGCCGGCTCAGCCAGAGGCAAACCAGTCGATGGCACACCCTTTGTGAACGAGAAACCAGAAGACCTCAAACGCATGTTGAAGGAACTGGGCTTCAGTCACACAGGCAGAGACGCCTTATACAATGGCATAACGGGCGAGCGGTTTGAAGTTGACATTTTCATGGGTGTCGTGTATTATCAGAAATTGCATCACATGGTTGCCGACAAGATTCATGCTCGAGCGCGTGGACAAGTGCAGATGTTGACAAGGCAGCCAACTGAAGGCAGAGCCAGAGGCGGTGGCTTGCGATTCGGTGAAATGGAAAGGGACTGCCTGATAGGACATGGCGCTGCTATGTTGCTCCGAGACCGACTGCTCGAGGAATCTGACCGTTATCTGCTATATGTCTGCGAGAACTGCGGCTACATTGCTTTCTATGACATCAAGCAGCGCAAATACGTGTGTCGAGTGTGCGAAGATAAAGCCTCAATCTCGCCAGTGGTTGTGTCTTACGCTTTCAAGCTGCTCCTGCAAGAGTTGATGAGTCTTTGTGTAACGCCGAAGCTTAGGCTTAGGGAGAGAGCATGACCATGGCTGCGACAGTTGGAGAAGAAGCAGTTCACAAAATCGTTGACCAAGTCTACTTCGGCGTAATGTCACCTCAAGATATACGCAGATTGTCAGTGGCTGAAATCCAGACAGCTGACACCTACGATGAAGACGGTGCTCCAATAACATCCGGTCTCATGGATGGACGCCTAGGTACATTAGAGCCTAGGCAAAGATGCAGAACGTGCGGCAACACTGCCATAAGATGCCCTGGGCATTTCGGACACATTGAACTCGCAGCCCCAATCATCCATGTGGAGTTCACAAAGATAGTCCACGATTTGCTGGGCTCGACCTGTCGCAACTGCGGTCGCATCTTGCTCTCTGAGCAACGAATTGTTAGGCTCAGACTGAGAATCGAAAAAACACGAAAGCTCCTAGGAATAGTGCCAGAGGATCTCTACAAGAAGGTGTTTCACGAGGCAAAGGGCAAGGAATGTCCCCATTGTGGTGCTCCTCAATACAAGAACGAGTTCACAAAGCCCACAACTTTCCACGAGATTTCTGAGGAAGGCGCCCAAAGGCTCACTCCAAGCATGATACGAGAACGACTTGAACGCATACCCAACGAAGACCTTGAGCTATTCGGCTTCAACTCACTTGTAGCGCGACCAGAATGGATGATTTTACAGGTTTTGCCTGTGCCACCAGTCTACGTTAGACCATCAATAACTTTGGAGTCAGGCATCCGCTCAGAGGATGACTTGACGCATAAGCTTGTAGACATCATTCGCATCAACCAGCGCTTGAAGGAGAACATGGAAGCAGGAGCGCCAACGCTTATTATTCAGGATCTTTCCGAATTGCTTCAATATCATGTTACTACATATTTCAATAATGAAGCCTCGGGCATTCCGCCGGCGCGGCATCGTTCAGGCAGGGCGCTTAAAACACTTTCGCAGAGACTTAAAGGAAAAGAAGGCAGGTTCAGAAGCAATCTTTCTGGCAAGAGAGTAGACTTTTCAGCGCGCACAGTGATTTCTCCAGATCCCAATCTTGACCTAAGCGAGGTTGGTGTGCCCCTAGACGTGGCAATGCGGCTTTCCATGCCTGAGAAAGTCACGTCTTGGAACATTGAAGAGATGCGCAAGCTGGTAGTCAATGGTCCAGATAAGTATCCCGGGGCTCTTTACATTGTCAGACCAGACGGCAAACGCATCCGCTTGGAATTCGTGACAGACAGGGAGAAAATCGCTGAAGGCATCGAACCAATGTTTGTTGTGGAACGCCACCTCATAAATGGAGACATAGCCATATTCAACCGACAGCCGTCACTGCACCGTATGTCGATAATGGCTCACTATGTTAGAGTGTTGCCCCACAAAACCTTCCGTCTCCACCTGACAGTCTGTCCGCCTTACAACGCTGACTTTGATGGAGACGAGATGAACCTTCACATACCACAGAG
The DNA here is from genome assembly GCA_964386655.1 of uncultured Candidatus Bathyarchaeia archaeon. Lineage (GTDB taxonomy): Archaea > Thermoproteota > Bathyarchaeia > Bathyarchaeales > Bathyarchaeaceae > DATETJ01. The sequence goes on from CAYLSJ010000024.1 coordinate 5,603, forward strand.
CGAGGAAGCACAGACAGAAGCACGCATGCTCATGCAAGTGCAAGATCAGATTCTTTCACCTAGATTCGGAGGACCAATAATCGGCGCCAAGACAGACTTCATCACTGCAGCCTACTTGTTGACCCGAAAGTCAACTCTTCTCAACAGAGAAGAAGTTTCTAGGCTCACGCTTGCGTCGGCATATGATGGTCCACTTCCAGAGCCTGAAGCAAAGAAACCTGAGCCTCTTTGGACAGGTAAACAGATTTTCAGCCTATTCATTCCCCAAGATCTGAACTACGCCTTCAAAGCAGCCACATGCATCGCTTGTGCCAAATGCTTAAGGGAAGATTGTGAACACGACGC
>CAYLSJ010000024.1:6047-11610 GCA_964386655.1 uncultured Candidatus Bathyarchaeia archaeon
CCAGGTCAAACTTTGGCTGACTCCTTTGAAATCTACGTCATGAACGAGTTAGCTGAGGCAAGAGACAAAGCTGGCAGAACTGCTGAGAACGCTTTTGCGCATAACAATTCTGGTTTGATAATGACTCAGACTGGTGCAAGAGGCTCAAGTCTGAACATTGGTCAAATGACGGCGGTCGTAGGACAGCAGTCAGTTCGTGGAAAGCGAATCATGAGAGGCTACTTGGAACGCGCTTTGCCGCACTTTAAGCTGGGCGATCCTTCGCCTACGGCAAGAGGTTTTGTCGATGCCTCTTATCGTGAAGGACTTGACCCTGTTGAGTTTTTCTTCCACTCCATGGGTGGACGTGAAGGCCTGGTGGACACAGCAGTGCGGACACAGCAAAGCGGTTACATGCAAAGACGTTTAATCAACGCTTTAGAGCATCTTCGCATAGAATACGATGGAACTGTGCGTAACTCAATCGGCGACATTATCCAGTTCCAATATGGGGAAGATGGCGTTGACCCTGCCAAGAGTGACCACGGCAAAGCCGTCAACGTTGCTCGAATCGCTGAGCAGATAAGAATTATGGTTGAAAAGGGCAAGCCAGCACCGAAAGAGTACATTAAAGAGACGGTTGAACAGGTCAAGGACAATCTTACCCCAATGTTGGTTGATGAATTAAAGGGTGAAATGGACAAGGAGGAGCTGACTCGCAGAGGCGTAGAGAAAGCTGTGGAATTGACTCAGGAAAACTACAAGCGATCATTAGTTGAGCCAGGAGAAGCTGTCGGGATAGTTGCTGCACAGTCCATCGGTGAACCGGGTACTCAGATGACACTCAGAACGTTCCATTATGCAGGTGTGAGAGAGCAGAACGTTACGCTGGGTCTGCCACGTTTAATTGAGATTGTTGACGCGCGAAGGATGCCTTCTACGCCGATTATGACTATTTATCTGGATAAGGAGCATAAGGTTGGCAAGAGTAACGCTACTGACGTAGCGCGAGAAATCATCTCAACCACCTTGCAGGATGTCACTAAGGCTATGTACGTGGCACCTGAGCTCGAAGAAGTTGTAGTTCAGACAGACCCAGCCATGATGGAAGACAGGGGGGTGTCGCTGAAGAAACTTGAAGAAACGTTGCGCTTGCCCACCGCTACCTTGCGTACTAAAGGCGATAAATTGTACCTTAAGCCAAAGAAGGTTGACCCCCGCAAGCTTCTCGACAAAGTAACTACGCATCACGTTAAGGGCATGCCTGGCATTCGCAGAGTGCTTGTAACCGAGGAGAAAGGCGAATGGGTCATTCGCACAGATGGCTCAAACCTGCCAAAAGTGCTAGAAGTTGCAGGCATAGACCCCACACGTACGGTCACAAATCACATCCATGAAATCGCTAAGACTCTGGGCATCGAAGCTGCTAGAAACGTGATAATCCACGAAGCAATGGGCGTCTTGGAAGAACAGGGTTTGGATGTCGACATCCGCCATGTCATGCTTGTGGCGGACATAATGACAGTTACGGGCGAAGTGCGTCAAATCGGCAGACATGGAATCAGCGGCGAGAAATCCAGCGTCTTGGCTCGGGCTGCGTTTGAAATCACCGTGCCTAATATTGTCGACGCTGCCATTAAAGGTGAAAGCGACCCGTTGAAAGGTGTAACCGAAAACGTTATTGTAGGGCAATCCATACCTATCGGCACGGGACTAGTAGATCTTTACATGTCAACGCTGGCGCGAGGAAGCAGTCAATGATCGACATGGACAAAGCCATTGCCACAACAGTTAAGACTGGTAAGGTGATGTTGGGTGGCAATAATGCTGTGAAAGCCGCCAAACTCGGTAGAGGCAAACTCATTGTTGTAGCCTCCAACTGTCCACGCAGCATCATGGAAGATATATCCTACTACAGCAAGCTCTCGGGCATCCCAGTAGTCATTTATAAGGGCACCAGCATAGATTTGGGCATGATGTGTGGCAAATCATTCATGGTTTCCGCCTTGACTGTTCGTGAACCTGGCGATTCAGATATTCTTAAAGCAGTGCGCGAAGACCTAAAGGCAACTGAAGAAGAGGCAGAGATGACAGCTGCGGAGGAAAGAGATGAATAGCGGCATACGGCTCACCACTAAGGAAATGCGTTACATAGCATTGTTCGAGAGCATAACTGGTGCAACTGTCAAAGACTGCATCGTAGACGATGAGCAGAGCCGCATAATTTTTGTGGTCAAGGAAGGCGACATCGGAGTAGCCATCGGCAAAGGCGGCAAGAACATCCATTTGCTTGAAAGAATGACCAGCAAGAAACATGAAATAATCGAGCATTCGACGAACCCACAGCAATTCATCAGAAACGCTCTAAAGCCAGCCCATGTGAACGAAATCCGCATAACCGAACGCTTAGACGGCAAATCCATAGCGGTTGTGTCAGTAAACCCGCGAGACAAAGGTGTTGCTATAGGGAAGAATGGGCGCAACGCAGAGCGCATAAGATTCTTGGCGAAGCGCTACTTCCAAATCGAAAACGTAAGCATAACCTAGCTAACGGTCATTATTAGGTTTGCCTAGTTTCAATGCCTGCTTCTTTCAGTCAGACTAAATGATGCCAACTTGTCTCAGTTTCGTTTCCACGCTGTTCAGTCCAAGTTTTCTAAGAGTTTCTGGTTTGGGCAAGCCGCTTTTGTCCCAGCCCATAGCCTCGTAGTATTCCTGCTTCTGTTCTTCAAACAGTTTCCTATTCACCTTTTTTCCTTTGTATGGTCCTGTTGGCAACGGTTCATAGAATCTAGGTGGATTGTCGTCGTCTGCGTTGGCTTTCCATTTGAGGTCAGGTCCTCCAAGCAGTAGCATGGCTCTTTGCAGTTGAAGTATGCGAGGAGCATTTGTTTCATACCATTCCTGGCGCTGGTCCTGCCAACCCGTGACAGCAGCGAAGAAATCCCAGATCAAGTCGATGCCAGTGGAAAAGGTGTTGAAGGAGCAGTAGACAGCAGAATCATGCAATATCGTGTTGAATTCATCATTTTCACGTTCAGTTGGGGTTGAAGGTAGAGAGGTGTGGTCACCAGCTTGCACGTTGCATGCGTATGCCATGATGTCTGGATAGTCTCTGCCACTTCGGACGCCGTGTGCACCGATAGCCACGCCTTTCTCAGCAACAGCATACTGTGTTAAGCTCATGCCTCTCTTCCTTCCGATTTCTAGCGCAGCTCTGTATGAGCCCTCACCGAAAACGTTGCCGAGTCCTTCACGTTTGGCGATTTTTCTGGCTAGTTCTCCAAACGCCTTTGTGTTTCCCCACTCCAGTTGGATGCCGCCAAGGTCTTCTTTGCTAATTATGCCACGCTGGTAAAGCTCAGCTGCGAAAGCCAATGCGTTGCCGCCTTGTATCCCACACAAGCCTAAGTCATCGATCAATGCAGACAGATACACGTTGTCTTCAGGCTTGAAAACACCCAAGTTTGGTCCCAAATAGGCTTGCAACTCATAGTCCGGGTTGTCAGTGATGCAACCTTTGAACTCGCCTATCTTAGGCGCAGCGATTTTCAGACATGAGGTAGGACAGCCGTAATCAGCCCAGTAACGTTTGACCCAGACCCTTTGCTCAAACTTGTCCACTGCGTAGCCTCTTTCGTCATGCCATTCATCCTGCCAGTTTCGCACGGGCTCAGAGCTGGTTTTGGCTCCAGTGTTGTAGCCTCCTGCACCAGTGCCCCATCTTCTGAAGGCTCCAGATCTGTAGCATTTCTTGTCCGCCTTTGTTATGAGCTCGCTGACTTTTTCGATGTCTGCGACTTCTGGAAGTGGACCTAAACCTTTAGCAACTATTGCCTTCAGGTTCTTGCTCCCCATGACCCCGCCATATCCACCATAGCCCGCGGCGTGACTCCACTTCTCCATAACAGCCGCTATTCGTGTCTGGTTCTCCCCTGCAGGCCCAATGTAAAGCACCTGCGGCTCCTTCAATTCACCGTATTCTGCAAAACTTGCTCTCAGCTCCTTTAGTCCTTCTTCAGTTAGGATTCTGAGAGTGTCCTTACCCTCTTTGCCCCACACATGGCTAGCATCTTTGATTGAGACTTGATCTTCAAAGATATTGATATAACATGGTTTGGGCGCCTTACCAGTCACGATGATGCCGTCGTAACCTGCACATTTGAGATCAACGCCGAATTCTCCGCCTACAGTTGAGCCGACCATGCCATTGCTTTGAGGCGATTTGCCAGAAACACAGACTCTAGCGCCAGGAAAGAAACCTGTCAAAGGACCAGTGAAAATCGTGAGCACGTTTTCTGGCGCAAACGGGTCAAGTGCTTCCCATGTTTCACCAAATCTGTCCCATAGAATCTTCGCTGCCAAGCCCCTACCGCCAACATAGCTTCTCAACACGTTCTCATCAAACGTGATTCTAGCTATCTTTTCGGTCGTGAGGTCAACGTCTAAGAATTTGCCAGCATATCCCCGCATTCTAGATTAGTCCCTCCCCGAATTCACCGTACAAGTTGCGCACCAGCTCACGAGTTATTTCCTCAGGCTTACGAGCGTGAATCTTGTAAACCTGCCAAGAGCTCCGAGTCGTCGTTTCCAACGCATCCCAGTTGCCTTCCTGACAGACCTTACTGCATTGAGGTCTCCCATCACACAGATCACAGATCAAAACAGTCCTCTTAACTGGATGTAGATGCGGAACTCTTCCCGGACATGCTTCGATGCAAGCGCCGCAGGCAGTGCATTTTTCAGAATCAACCAGAACCGCGCCTGTTTTCTGGCTTGTTGACAAGGCACTCATTGGACAAGCTTTAACGCATGGGTAGTCTTCGCACTGTACGCAGAGATGCGGCACCTCAGCGCCTGGAACGAGCATGAAGACGCGAACGCGAGACGCTTCGGGCCAAATCCGCTTCTCATGGTGAAGTGAGCAAGCGATTTCACATTTACGACATCCACTGCATTTCAGGAAGTCTCGGGCAATCCAAATTCTTTTCCGAGCGGGCATCGGCTTTTCCTTCACGTCTTGAATGTGAAAGATTATGCATATCAGCTGATTCTTATTAGCATGTCGATTAAAGGGGCGTCTCAAATAACGCCTATATGGGTGGCTGGCTTAGGAGAAATGGCATGCCACGTTGTGAGAAGAAATGAACCTAGTCGATGTCAATCAAGAAAATGTGTCAGAAAAAGGATTCTTCTGTTACATGAGCAAGAAAAAAACTGAAGGGTATCAACGAAAGCTAAGGTGGCTCAAAGACAGATTCTCTGAAGGCATGAAACTCAAAATGCTTGACCTTGAACAAGGGGGCAGAGGCTTCATTGAATACATACCAGGTGAGTTTGCGTGGAGAGCTGTTAACGCCAAGGGATACGTGTTCATACATTGCATCTGGGTGGCTGGGAAAAGCAAGGGTAAAGGCTACGGCTCTCTACTACTCGACGAATGTATAAGAGACGCAAAAGAGGCTGGAATGAACGGCGTGGCAATGGTCACGAGTGAAAGAAACTGGCTAGTCAAAAAGAAATTCCCCCTGAGAAACGGCTTCGAATCTGTGGCTCAACACCCACCCTTTGAACTGATGGTAAA
>CAYLSJ010000025.1:0-11470 GCA_964386655.1 uncultured Candidatus Bathyarchaeia archaeon
GGTCACCTTGAATGCAGGCTAGTCAAGACGTTGGAACTAGGAGATCACATGCTAGTCATTGGCGAAATCATTAAAGCATATGCGACAGATGGATATTTCGATCAAATCTATGACATCACCAAGTTTCAACCGTGCCTGCATCTAGGAAAAAACTTTTTCACAACATGCGTGAAAAAGAGAAAAGAACCAAAACTGAAAGCGAGCTGAGTGGAAGAGTGAAAGCATGTTGAAGACGGAATACAAATACATCTCATGCTGTGGCAAAAACTATTGCGCTCTATGCGGCTACTTTAGAGGCTCTCTTGTTGAAGCTGCGAAAAACCTGCTAGTACATGCAGAACGGTATCGTTCGTTAAGGCTGATCGCCAACGGAAGCAACGCCTGTGACTTCGACGAGTTCATGAAAGGCTTAAGGTGGTTAGCTTCACAGGACATACCGTGCAGAGGCTGCCGCTTCGGAGGAGGCTGGTCTTGGTGGACCAATTGTCCTATTCGAGACTGCGTTCTTGGAAAAGGCATCGACTTCTGCTATCAATGCGCTGAATTTCCCTGCAAAAAGCTGCAGGAAGAGCCACTGTTAGACCGGAAGAAGGAAGCAATCGAAGCCAACTACCATATAAAGCAAATCGGCATTGAAAGGCACTTGGAAGAGCTCAAGGAGAGGTACCAGCGAGCCGCTACTGCTCAAAGCCTAAAGCACAAGAAATCAAGCTGAGTAGCTCAGTCATTTCGCGAACTTCTTATATGGCTCTAGGTCGCCAACCCAGTCCTTCTGGTTGACTGGCCAACTGTACGCAGGGTTTCGCGGCTTGCAGATGATTTCCTTCACTTGAATGGCTCCCTTCTTGAAGAAATGAACTGAATTTGCCGCCTGCATGACGAGGGCTGTGTCTAAGCCCACCCAAGACCCAGCGACTGCAACAACTTCTTCGCCTTCTTTCACTGCGCCGTTATCTGTAGCCATCAGGACAGCGCTGACACAGACAGCTGTGCCTGAACTGATGATTCTGAGAATGAGTCGAATGAACGTTGCCAAGGTTGGATTGCCATGATGCTCCAAGGTGGCTCCAATGTTGTACAATGGGTCTGTTGCTCGAATAATTTGGGCCCCGTTTTTTTCAAGGTTTGTCCATATTGCCCTGTCTGGGATGCCTATCTTTAGATCGCCGATTGCTGTCTTCTCGACCGTTGTGCCTGCTGCAGAAGTCACGACTACAAGGTTTATCTTTGTATTTCGCAAGGCTTCAACTGCCTTGAGAGCGCTGAGACCAGTTTCAGAGGCAACAATCAGTTTCTTGATGCCCAATTCCCGTGCGCGTTCAACAGCCAGCTGTAACGTCTTCTCAGTGTTAACTTGACCACAAAGATCAAAATAGAAAGCGCTTTTCAACTGGCCTAGACCCTTTCCCATTTGACTTTCCTTCTGGTGAAGCTGTTTTCTACAAGAGGAATATATTTGTTTAAACAAGTCGATGGCGTGCTAGCTTGGACAATGGCTTAGGCTTGTCCTGCACCAGTTGCTCTCTCGTCCCAAAAAAATGCAGCAGAGTCAGCGCTTCTGTGGCGCTTCTTCCACAGAGCTAAGCTTTCTCGTTAACCCTTGATACTCAGTTAAGAACTGAAGCCCTTTTTCAGTCGTGACAAAGGAAACTGGGCTGTTGTGTGCTTCTTTCAGTAAATCGAGATCAGTTAACAGGCTGAGTGAGCTATCAACTATTCTTTCATGCACATCCATCTGAGCTGCGATACTGTCTCCAGTGGCTCCGTTCTTAGCAATCTCAAGCAGTTGAGCAAAGAGGTCGAGTTTGCTTCTAGACATGGTTGATCAAATCCAAGAGGTTCAGTCACAATAACACAAGCTCAATAAAAACCTTCCGAGAGCCGTGTACAGTTGGGCTTATTTTTTCAGAGCTCTCTCGAATGCCTTGACCACGTTTTGCCTTCCCATGGCAACAACGTAGGGTCCAAGTCGTGGACCTGCTGGCGTTCCCAGTAGTATCATGTATAGGGTTTTGAAGAATTGGCTAGGCTGAATGCTGTGTTTTCTTGCTGTATTGAACACAGCGGCTTGAATCTGGTCTGCATCTGCCTCAGTCTGAAGAATTTGTGTAAGCTCTTTGATAGCTGCTTTTTCGATGTCTGTGAGTTTGATGGCGGTTTCCTTGATTTCTGCGAAGTCGTGGTTCCAGTTCAACGTGTATTTGATTCTCTCCTGTAGGCTAGGCGTAATGTCTTCCTTCTTTCCTAGGTAGCCGTATTCCTTGAGCTTGTCAAGTATGTACTGGGTTTCTCCTTCCTTGGGCGCTACTTTCGCTAAGTAAGCCAAGAGATTGTAAGCCGCGTGGACACCGGGTTTTGTCGGCGGCTTAAGCCACCAGCAGTATTTATACAGCCCTGACAGTTTGGTTAGCTCTCGCTTGTCGGCAACTGGTTTTCTTCCGAAGTATGTGTCTTCTAACTCGTCAAGCTCGTTCATGTAAGCTGGAACATCAAGAATGGATATGGTGCGTGTGCCAACGAACCGTTTCAACATGAGCAGGTTTAATGATTGAGGTGAGCCGTAGCGGAACCATTCTTGCGCTGTGAACACTGTGCCTGCAGACTTGCTGAATCGTTTGCCTCCCTTGGCTAGAAACAACTCGTATCTGGAATGGAAAGGCGGTTCCCAATTCAATATTTCTCGGCATATGCGGTCATTTACTCGTACTGAGTCCGCGATGTCCTTGCCGTAGGCTTCATACCTTATGTCCAATGCTTTCCATCTCGCAGCGAATTCTACTTTCCAAACCAGCTTGCCTTCGCCTTTGCTAGGGCTAGCTTCGCCTTTGTGTCCGCAGCCCTTGAACCACTGTCCTTTGATTTCCATTCCGTCGCAGGAGTAGAGAACCTTGTCTTCCTTGGGCAGATACTCAAGCGCCTTCGTTGTGTAGATGCGTCCGCAATTGCCGCACACAGCGAAATAGGGCAAAGCTTCTTCAAACTTCTCCTGTCCCACCTCTTCTCTGATGATTTCGCCTACACGCTTAGCGTTTGAAAGTATCATTTTCACTTCTTTGTTGAGCAAGCCCCTCTGGTACACATCTGTTCCAGACATGAAAGTGTACTTGACGCCGCATTTGTCAAACGCCTCAAGCAGAAGCGAGCTTGAGTGTTCGCCGAAGCTTTTGTGGCACTTGAAAGGGTCAGGGATAGACGTTACTGGAAACCCCAGATATTCCTTCAAAGACCGAGGAAACCCAGCTGGAACCCTTCTGAGTCCATCCTTGTCGTCGCAGAAGGCTATCAAATCTGACCGTAGACCTTGTGCCTCAAGCGCAACAGTCACAGCGTAAGACCGGACTGCGTCACTTACATTACCGACATGAGGAACACCAGAAGCGCCAAAGCCCATCTCAGTCCGTATCAAGTCAAGGCTTCTGCCCAGCTTTCGCTCTCTTTCCGCGACTTGCAGTGCTGTTTTGTCGTACCATGTGCCGTGTCCTATGGTTTTCTCAGTCATATTCCCAGCCGTAGCCCATAACAAATGCTGGGCAACAGCATAAAAACTTTCAACTTAAATAACCAATAGTCAATCTAGAATAGCATAGGCTTGATAGGACGTTTGCCAAAATGCGACGTGTTAATCCTCGTGAAGCAAGGCGTATGATGCAGCGCATGGGCATGAGTATGGGTTCCATGCCTGACGTTGAGCAAGTTGTCATTAAGACCAGTACCAAAGAGATTATAGTTGAAAACCCAGAAGTCGCTGTCATGGAGATGCAGGGACAGAAAATCTTCCAAGTCATGGGCGAAAGAATCGTTGAGAAAGCTGTTGAAAAAGCAGTAAAAATCCCTGAAGAGGATGTGCAGTTAGTAGCAACGCAGGCAAAGGTGAGCATTGAGGAAGCTCGAGCAGCGTTGGAACAGACAAAAGGCGACTTAGCCCAAGCCATACTCTTGCTGAGCCAAGCGAAATAGGCGCCTTTATTACTGTTTAGCGACTTCGTAAAGTCCGAACAAGTTTCCATCTGGGTCTGCAATTGTAGCCATGGCGTTTTCGCCTTCCTTCGACTTTGGCGCCACAACCTTGCCGCCCAGTTTCACAACCTTCTCCAGAGTCTGATCGATGTTTTCAACCAGAACATAAACAAGAACGCCTAACGGCTTTCCTTCGGGAAGCCGCCACATTCCACCGCCAGGCTTTTCACCTGTGTCTATGAGCCAGTAGGCATAGTCTTTGTTCTTGTCTCCGCTTATTTTCCAGTCAAACAGGCTTCCGTAAAAGCTCTTAGCCTTTTCTAAATCCCTGACTCGAACCTCAACCCAGTTGAACCGGTTGTGCATCTTCACATCCTCCTACTTTTCGTCTTACTTCCATAAGCACAGATTCCAATTAGAAGGCATTCAGAACATTTAGGACGTTGCGCTTGACATGTGTACTTTGCCAAAAGCCAAAACAATCCGCCAGCTCTTTCACCTTTATCCCACGGTATGAAACGTTGAAGCGCCGCTTGAATCTCCCCATATTTCGCATCAGGCTTCACAAGACCTAGGCGCTTAGCAATTCTGTCCATATGTGTGTCAACCACAAAGACTTGACTGTAGCCGTGGCGATTAGCAAGCAGGACATCGGCTGTTTTCGGACCAATTCCAGGCAACTCCATGAATCTCTCTCTAGCCTTCTCCTTTGACAACGCCAGAACGGGCGCCAAGTTGCCTTCAAACTTCTCAAGAACAGCTTTCGACACTTCTTTGATTCTCTTGGCTTTGACGTTGTAGAGCCCGCCGCTTCTGATTGCCTCTCTTATGTCTGCCTCTTTCGCATCAGCAAGCACATGTGGGTCAACAACGAATTTTGCTGCCAGTCCTCTGTAGGCTCGGACACAATTTGCTTCACTCGTGTTTTGCGAAAGAACCGTGATGATGAGGTTCTTGAACGGATCCTTCGATACTTCTTCTGGATACTGAACTGGCCACCATTTCGGTCCATACTTCTCTTCTAACTTAGGAATCAGCTTTGAGTCAAAAGCCTTCAACCAAACATCGCCATCATAGCCTATAGTCGTTTACAGATTATAAAACTAAGGAAAGAATGCATGCAATCCTTCTATGCAAAGGATTTGGCGAAGAATTATAACGTTTTGACACCATATTATGACGCACGTAAGTTGAGGAGGGATAGAATGAGCAGCCCCGTTAAAGGGATACCGCACATCACCATAGGCGTTTCCGATCTGAAAAAATCTGCCACTTTTTACAGAGATGTGCTTGGCCTTGAAAGACTGGGCGAATGGCCCACTTATGTCTTGTTTGACATCGGCAACGGTGTAACGTTTGGAGTGGAACCAAAAGCAAAGACGCATATCTGTCTGCTTGTCGAAGATGTTGACAAAGCTTACCAACACCTCAAGGACAAAGGTGCAAAATTCCTCGCCGAGCCAAAAGATCAGCCGTGGGGTGTTCGAGACGCTAATTTCCTTGATCCAGATGGAAACATGCTCGTCATTGAATCATTAAAGTGCAAAGTCTGCGGCAAGACCTGTCAAACCTATCGTGAGCTTCTTGAAGAGCATTTGAGAAAGCACAAATGACAATAGGCGCTGGAGCTAGAACTGCTTAAGCACATCTTGTTTTTCCATGATGTGACCGCAGTAGTGGCACTTTAGGCGCAGCGGCTCAGCCTTCTCAACATAGAACCTTGCTTGTACAGGTTCGTTGCTGTTTGACACGCAGGCTGGGTTGTCGCATTTCACTATGCCCCTAATATTGTCTGGCAGCTTTACCCGTTGTTTCTCGACCACTTTGTAGTCTTTGATGATGTTTATTGTTGCATGAGGCGCCAGCAACGCTATTTTGTCAACTTCTGCTCCTGCCAAGAAGCGTCCCTCGATTTTGACCATGTCTTTGTGCCCTAATCTCTTACTTGGAACATTCATCGCTATGGTGATGACGCTGGCTCTGCGCTCTGCAATGCCTAGAATTTTCGCAACATCCAAAGCGTGTCCGCCTGTTATATGATCTATGACCGTGCCGTCCTTGATCTTTGAAACTCGTAGAGTTGTCTCCTTCTTTGACATGTTTCATCAGCCCTTTATCCAGCGATTACCATCCTTTGTGTTGTCCAGGAATAAAAAAGGTTATTTGCCCTCTGTCAGAGTTTGTTTGGTGCTCACGGTTGGACTTCAAGGGACGAGACATAATATCCATCAAGGAGTTCTCGCGTAAAGAAATCGATTATGTGTTGAACATAGCCTCAGCGATGGAGCCTATAGCCAAAAGCCGCTCAACCATGCTCCAGGGCAAGATTCTTGCCACTTTGTTTTACGAGCCCAGCACTAGAACCCGGCTCAGTTTTGAGTCTGCTATGCATAGGTTAGGCGGCACGGCCATCGGCTTTGCGGAAGCGGAAATAGCCTCGGTCAGGAAGGGTGAAAACCTCGCTGACACCATGCGAGTTGTTGAAAACTACGCTGACATCATAGCCCTAAGACATCCTTTGGAAGGTGCAGCGCGTTTAGCTGCTGAATTCGCTGAAGTGCCTGTCATAAACGCAGGCTCAGGCGCTGAAGAGCATCCTACCCAGGCGTTGCTTGACTTGTACACTGTTAAGAAGGAGCTGGGCGGCATAGACGGGTTGAACATTGCCTTGGCAGGTGATCTTCGTTTCGGTCGAACTGTGCATTCGCTGGCTTATGCGCTTTCGCTTTACGATGTTAAGCTCTACTTCATTTCACCCGACCTATTACGCATGCGCCGCGAAGTTCTTGACACAATAGGCGAACGCATCAAAGTAGTCGAGACAAGCAGCTTGGAGGAAGCGTTGCCCAAGCTTGACGTGCTCTATGTGACGCGTATACAGAAGGAAAGGTTTCCAGACGCAGCTGAATACGCCAAAGTCAAAGGCTCGTACAAAATCGACAATGTGACGCTTAAGAACGCTAGGAAAGACATGATCATTCTTCATCCGTTGCCTCGGGTAGACGAAATCAGCGCTGAGGTTGACTCCACAACGCATGCACGTTACTTTCAGCAAGTCTGGAATGGCATAGTGACGAGAATGGCTCTTCTAGCACTCATCCTTGGAGCAACAACATAGAAAGCCGTCGGCAGCGTCCAGACATGGTTCAAAAGCTGAAAAACAACAGAGAAATACTGTCGAGGCTTTACAAGGACTGCATCACTTATGTTGAAGAAATATCTCTGATTGAAGAAGACTATCTGTGGAGCAACGTTCAAGTCTATGTTGAAGACTTGGGTTCAATGGAGGAGTTTCTCATTTTACATTCGCCTTCTTTCTACTGGGGCGGAAAAAGCCTCAGCGCCTACATGACAGCTCAAAAGCTAACAAACGTACAGGAATTCGCGTGCATTCTGGGGAAGATGCGAGATTATGAAACACATCTGCAGACATCGGCGCGAACAAGTCACATCAAAAAGCACATGCCATGGTTAACCAAATTCTACACTGCGCGTTATCATTGCGTTGACTCTTCAACTTTTAAGCCCCACTGTACACATAGGGCAAGAGCAGTTCGTTTGACTCCTCAAAACATCACGAGGCTTGATCCCAGCGCTTCTCCTCTGTACGTAAAGCGGTTAGAGACAGCGCCAGTCTACGGATATCTAGACGAGAGAGGGCAATTGGTTGCAACGTCAGGCGTTGGATACCTTACCAAGAAATCGTTCAGCATCAGCTACACCGAAACCAAGCCAGATTATCGCGGTCGGGGGATAGCAAAATGCCTCACATCGCTTGCTTGTGAACCCTTGATCAAAATGGGATTGATAGGAGCATACGCAGCTGACGCAACAAATCAGCCATCGCTTGGAGTCGCTAAAGGCTTAGGCTTTAAACCATACTGCGACCTAAAATGCTTTCACAACTGCGAATAACAAGCCGCGCGAGCTTCAGCAGTTACTATAGAGCGCAAGGAGGTGAAAACTGTGATTGAGAAGATAGAGAATATCACATTCCCGGTAAAAGATCTGAAGAAGGCGATAAGCTTCTACGAAAAGGTCTTAGGTCTCAAGAAGAGGGATGAATGGTCTAATTACGCTACTTTCAACATAGGAGATATGATGCTCGGATTAGACCCGGACCCGAAAGGTGAGATTGACATCTTTATGACCGTAGCAAACGTTGACCAAGAATACAAGATGTTGAGAGAAAAAGGGGTACAGTTTGTCACAGAGCCAAAAGATCAATACTGGGGAGGACGAACAGCCACGTTTAAAGACCCAGACGGAAACAAATTCATCCTTGTTTCCTTTAAAGAATGAGTTCATAAGGGCGCTACGCACAGAGGGTTACACTGTGACTCTGAATCTGTCTTGCAGTTCTCGTTTCTTGCCTTCGTTCCAGCCGCTTACAGCTTGATAATACCCTGTGACACGAGACCACCATTCCACATTGTCGGAGCCGCAGTTTGGACATAACTTGCTCATTAAGGGCGAAACCGTGCCGCAATTGTTGCATATGGTCAAGTCTTTGGTGTAAGCATAATAGCCAACATGCGTCTGAGTGGCAATTCGCTTGGTCAGCTTATACAGTGCTTCAGGGTCAGGATTTGCTTCGCCCAACCATGCATGGAACATGTTGCCGCCATTCAACAGTGGAAAGAACTTTTGTTCAATCTCGATTCTGTTGAGCAAGCCGATGTTGGCGCCAACGTAAACATGTGTGCCATTATTGTAGTAGATGGGCACGTCCTTTTCGCCTTCAGCCAACATGTGCTCGGCTTTGCCCAAATCGCCCTTAGCCAGCTTCTGAGCGTTGTCATGAAAAGCAGGCGTAAGCAAGTCTGCTATTGCAAACCTCTGAGCAGTAGACTCTGCTGGGGTGCGAGCCAAAGCCAGCTTAACTCCTGTTCGAGATTCCAGCTCTTTCTTGTACTTCTGCATCTCCAAGATAAGCTTGACCAGAATCTTGACTGCTTCTGGGCTTTCATGAAGCTGATAATTAGTGTGCTGCTGTGCCATCTCATTGCCGCCTACTAATCCAATTGTGTTAACCAAGCCTTCGAAGTCAATGGCGGGTTGCCCCTTGTCGCCACTGCGTGGATCAATAGGACGCTGAGTGGCAAATGGGATTCTGTTGCGCCTACGTATTAGGTCCATCCATTTGCGTTTAATCTTGAAAATCTCAACTGACAGATCCATGAGTCTGCGGGCTTCTTCGAAAAGTGCTGCATCATTGCCGTTTGCCTTAAACGCCATACGTGGTAGGTTCAAGCTAACAACTTGCCAGCTGCCCATCGTGAAATGCTTGCCGTCGACGAAGTTCATCTTGTCGTGAAAGCCAGCGCTTGTCTCAGGCGTTTCAACGAAGCAGTAGGCGCAACATTGATAGCATGAGACACCTTTGCCGTATCCTCTGTACTGAGGAAGCAGATTGTCAAAGTATGGTGTTCCAAACTTGGCAACAACTCTGTGCACGTCTAGCCAGAACTCGTCGTATTCAGGCTTGAAAAACTCTGGGCTTATGCTGTTCTCCAGCTTCGGAAAATTGAAGGGTTTGCCCCTGAAATCGCCTTTCAACGCTACTTCGTACAAAGCCTTAAACATCATGCGAACTTCGTCTTCATAGTCACCGTATAATTCTGGTCCAACTCTGCCATACATGACCGCAGGCACTTTGCGCCAAAGCTCAGGCACACCAGGCTGCACCTGAATATTACTGAAAACAAGCTGACCGCCACGCGCCACATACGCCTGCGTGTACTCGAAGAACATCATCTGCATCAGCTGTTTAATGCGGTCATAACCAAGCCCGCGCATAAACGGCGCTAAGAAAACTAAGAAATTGTAGAAGCCTTCACCTCCAGCAAAGTTGGTCTGCGCAGAAGCCAAAATCTTAGCTGTATGCAATATGGCGACTTCTGGATGCTTTGCTGGACCCGCCACGCTGGTTCGAGTTCCCATTCCATCAGGCATCAAACCGTAGTAGAAAAAATAACGCAGGTCCCAATCTTGACAGAAAGGTCTAGTGCCAAAATATTCGAGGTCATGAATGTGCAGGTCACCAGACAGATGAGCGTCTGCCAGCTTAGGCGGCATCAGAAGCAGGTATTCCTCTCCTGAAACCCAATCAGCCTTACGCTTATGAGAAGTCTCAGCATTTGGCTGAAGATTCGCGTTCTCATTTGCCTTGAACCCCTGTCCCACATCCATAAGATAAGCATCGAAAACAGGTGTACCCACTCTGGTCAGAATGTTACGGTAAACAGCGTAGTCAGGCTTCTCCTTAGACATGCCCAGCAGAACATTGTTAACTAATTCTCTGACAAGAGGGCCACTCACAAAACCCAGCCTGAGATGCAAGACTTTGCGTTCAACTTCGACCGCTATTTTTTCAGCTTCTTCCCGACTCATAGGCGGTATGTCAAAGAACTCTTTGGCAAGTTTTGTTTCAGTCAGAAGCTGCCTAACTATGGCTTCTCGGTTCCAAGGAACTATGAAACCGTCGCTGCCTCTGACCTTAGGCATAAGCTCCTGATAAGGCTGAAGAACAAGCTCCCCGTCATCGTCTGCCACTGCCGTTGCCCCCCAAGATCTCCTGCAGCCTGCTCACAGCAAGTGTGTTGCCTTCAAAGAATTCCGTCTCACAATAGACTGAATTGTCAACCTCGAGCACAGGCGCTGATAAAACAACTATGTCTCTCATAACCAACTCGGTCATAACATCAACGTTCTCGAGGCTACGCTCTTCGAAATCCCTGTTAACTGTTTTAAGCCACTCCTTGAGCACACTGCACTTGTGGCAACCGTTAGAAGTGTAAACCACGATGCGACCTTCTCCAAGAGAGTTGGAGAGGTCTGAAACTGAAGCGTCTTGAGAAGCCAATGAGAACACCCGCACAGAGGCAAAAGCAAACTTAACTGCCTAACTTAGTCTTTAAGCTTACATACACTTTCTTATGTAAAACCCTAAACGGCTCAGACCAAAGCCATGAATCCGTTATACATAAACTTGGTCAAATCGAGCATGATGATTTTTACTTAAATTTTTTGGAATAAATTGTTTAAAATTTTGTACAAGCCCGACGAGGAATTTAACACAAGCAGTATGCATTCAGAGCGCTTGCCAAAGGTTCTTCATTGCTCTTATCTTGCAATTGCGGCATATTTTGCTGACACTCTACTGTAACTAGTCAAAGAGTCTGCTGAGCCACAACTTGGGCACTTGGCTGGTTGACCAGAAGAGATTTTGCTGCATCGGCTGCAGTAGGTGAGAACACGATTGAAAGTGTACAGTCCGATTTTACGTTCAGAGATTAGCTGTCTTGTGATTGACAAGAGTTTTGCGGGATCATGTTCGTCATCGTCAGCCTGTATTGGAGTCAAGTGTCCTCCCTGAGACAAATGCTGTATTCTCTCCTCTATTTTCAGACGCTGATTCAAGGCAGTTTTAGCTTGCATTGGAACTGCAACCAAATCTGTGTAGAATGGGTTCTCCTTGGTTCCGCTGACATGGACTTTTGCCCAGCCGTAG
>CAYLSJ010000026.1:0-11411 GCA_964386655.1 uncultured Candidatus Bathyarchaeia archaeon
AAATCGCTTTTCGAACACCCATTTTTTCGTCGAATTCGTTTGGTACTTCTACTGGACAGTGTTCAGCGCATACGCCGCAACCCGTGCACTTGCTCTCATCCACTTGTCGCGGATTCTTTGTTATTCTGACCTTGAAATCGCCAGCTTCGCCGTCAACCTGCTCCAGTTTAGCATAGGTTACCAATTGAATATTTGGATGTCTACCAGCGCCAACAAGCTTGGGCGCCAGAATGCACATCGAGCAGTCGTTTGTTGGAAAGGTCTTGTCTAGTTGAGCCATTGTTCCTCCGATGCTGGGCGATTCGTCGAGCAGGTAGACTTTGAATCCTGCGTCTGCTAGGTCAAGTGAGGCTTGGATTCCAGCAATGCCGGCGCCCACAACAAGTGTTGCTCCAACTCTATTGCTCATGTCCAAGTGTTCCTCCTCTCTCATTTCTGACGTGCTTGATAGAGCATTTCAACCGCCTTCTTAACGGCCTTCTTATCCCCATGCACAACGAGGTGTATACTGTTTTCCTGCCTAACTGATACACCGAGCTGTCTTGAGATTTCCTCTGCTCTGCCCTTCTCAATAGGTCTGGGAAGCGTTACCCTTGTCCAGCCTAAGTCGTTGTTCTTTGGCAACCCGGGCACGAATGTTGGTCCTGTTGACGGGTTTTCTTTGAGCTCGCCTCTCTCAGCCCTATCGATTTCGTCTATCCAGCCACGGGCATATTCCTCTGACACACACAAGGCAGTTGCGATGAGATCACGCTTAATCTGCTCAAGACCATAGCGCAGATCAGGCAACCGCTTGTTAGCCAACTCAATGTCACAGTCTGGAGAAGAGTGACTGCGAACAAAATTGATCAATGTTCGACAATCTCTTAGATCTCGGGCGTATTCAGGGTTTACATTAACGTTTTTGCGGGTCATATCGCCAAAAAGTCGAACTAAGACCCACCAAATCTGTTCAGAACGCTGCAAAGTGGCGCCTATATAGGTTCTTGTGCTTTCTGGAACCTGCTGGGTCACCGTGGAAATAGGCATTAATGACGTTGAAGATGCCGGCTGTGGTCTTAATGAAGAAGGGGCAACAGCTTCGCTTCTGCCAGATAATTCCTCAAGCCGTAGGCGGATTGACTCTGCCACGAATTCAGAGATACTCCTATACCGTCCTGTTCGTTTCAATAAGCCTCTGATTTCTTCAATCAGTTCTTCTCTAATGCTGATAGTTGCCCATTCTGGCATCTGGCATCCTCTTTTGGATTCGAATTATGGTAGGCTTAACGCAAACATAACATATATATACTTTGCAAATAGTTATTTTACGTCTATTTACACATATATAGAGGGCTCTGGAATGGAAAGCCGCAAGGTCCAGCGAGTCGGATATTCCACCTACAGTGTATCGCTTCCAAAAGAGTGGGTGAGAGAATCAGGTCTAAGACAGGGCGACCTCGTAATGCTACATCAAGAAAAAGATGGGTCGCTTAAGTTGGTGCCCAGCAGCATGGTTGAGCGGAAAGCACCGACTGAAGAATGCGTCATAAACTCTGACCTTTGCACTGACCCTGGAATGCTAGAGCGAATTATAGTGGGCAACTACACCTTAGGATTAGATTCATTCAGCGTGGTTTCATCAACAAGAATAAGCAGAGCACATACTGATGAAGTGCGCAAAATCACTCACAGACTCATGGGATTGGGCATAGTTCAAGAGACGCCTGAACGAATCGATCTTCAATGCTCGGTTGATCCAACCAAGTTCAAGTTGGACATGCTCATGCGTAGGCTTGTGGTCATTGCTTCCACGATTTACAGCGAAGCCATGCAGGCGCTTGGGGAGCATGATCTCGAGTTAGCTGAGGATGCTATACGACGTGAAGATGAAGCTGACATGATGTACTGGTTAGCCATTCGACTGTTGCTCTCAGCCCAGCGTGATCGCACGGTAGCCGATAAGATTGGCTTAGATGAGCCTTCTCATATTCTCTACTACGCGTTGATTTCTAGATATCTTGAAGTTATTGCCGATCACGCGGAAAACATAGCAAGAAGGGCGATAGAGTTCAAGGGTAATGAGCGCAGGGGCGGCAAGCACTCTATAAGAGACATAGTGAATCTCAGCGAGTTGGCTCATAATGTGTTTCTGAAATCCATGGACTGTGTTTTCACCGGAGATATCGATGTGGCTAATAATGTCTTGGAGATAACCAGAGTGATTGGCAACGAATCTGAGAAACTGATGAGGGACCTTCCTCAGATGCCCATATTGAGACGAATTGTGCTGGAGTTGGCTAGAATAGCTGACACAGGCGCAGGCATTGCTGTAATCGCTATCAACAAGGCTCTTGAGAAGTCTAGTAAGATATGCTCGATTAGAGCTGTCTTAGCATAAAGACGAATCTGTGTCTTGCAAGGGGCATGGACTTGGAACTAGTCTTGCTCTCAGTTTGCGCTAAACTTAGCGTATGAATTGCTAAAAGCATATTAGGCTCCAGTCCTATCACGGCTTTTTCACCTTAATTGGGATCAGATATAGGGGAGAGTATAGTGAGCGAACTAGAATTAGGTTTCATGGGTGAAGTCGCAGACACACCGAGAGGCAGCGGCATTCTACTCTGCATTCAATGCGGAAGATGCTCAAGCGGTTGCCCAGTAGCCAGACTCACCAACGACCACAACCCGAGACGCTTGATGGAAATGATCATTCTAGGCTTGAAAAAAGACGTTCTACCCACACAGCTGCCTTGGTATTGCCTATCCTGTTTCACATGCCTCGACAGATGTCCTCAAGGCGGCGATGTTGGCGACGTGATGTTTGCCATAAGAAACCTCGCAGTTAGACAGGGAAACATGCCAGCAGGCGTGGCTGCTCAGGCAAAGGCGCTCTATGAAACTACGCGTGTCATTAATCCTGTGCGTTCAGCATTAGACAGACGAGAGAGCATGGGCTTGAGCAAGCTAGACGTAGAAGGGCTTGGAGAGGTTCAGCGAATTCTGAAAAAAACAGGAATGGACAAGGTGGTCGCATCATCATAGGAGGAGCAGTGGATAAAGCATGAAGTATGCATTCTTTTTGGGCTGTCTCATACCTGCTAGAGAACTCAGCTACGAGGTCTCAGTTAGGAAAGTTCTACCAGAATTCGGCGTCGAACTAATAGACATGAAAGGCGCCAACTGCTGTGCACCGTTCAGCATTCAATCAGTTGACTATGACAGTTGGCTTGCGCTTGCAGCACGCGACCTATGCATAGCAGAAGAAATGGGATTGGACATCATGACATTGTGCAACGACTGCTATGAGTCATTGCTGATGGTTAACACACTATTGCGAAGGAAGCCTGAGCTTAAGGACAAAACCAACCAGACCCTTTCCGAGGTAGGCAAGGAGTTCAAGGGGAAGGTCGAAGTCAAGAACCTTGTGGATGTGCTGTACGGCGATGTCGGAGTCGCCAAGATCAAGAAAGCAATCAAAGAACCAGTCAATGGACTGAAGGTTGGAGCGCAACCTGGCTGTCACCTGACCAAGCCTAAGCGCATCCACTTTGAACTATTGAGGGGCTTCAACGAGTTAGACGCACTGGTTCAAGCTACGGGTGCAGAGTCGATACCTTATGAGCGCAAAGAAATGTGCTGCGGTGGACCGTTGCGTGATATTAACGATGATTTGGCAAGAAAAGTTTCAAGGGAGAAGCTGAGGGCTTTGAAAGATGCTGAAGTGCAGGCTGTCGTCACAGTATGCCCTTTCTGCTTCCTTCAGCTTGATTTGGGTCAACTGGAATTGAGGAGACATTTCAACGAGGAGTACAATTTGCCAGTCATACATTTCATTGAGCTTTTGAGGATGGGCATGGGTATGAAGCTCGAAGACTGGGAGATCAAGGCACATAGAATCCCGATAACAGATCTGTTCAAAGGGAGGCTATAGGAGGCAAGAATGATGACGAATAGAGAGGTTATGGTGATAGGCGGAGGCATAGCGGGAATCCAAGCTTCGCTAGACCTAGCGACCAGAGGCTACAAAGTCTACTTGATTGAGAGGTCACCGAGCATAGGCGGAAGAATGGCTCAGCTAGATAAGACGTTTCCAACAATGGATTGCTCCATGTGTATTCTAGCGCCAAAAATGATCGACTGTTCTCATCACCACAATGTGCAGTTGCTTTCATACTGTGAGGTGAAGGCTGTCAAAGGCTCGTCTGGAGACTTTGTAGTCACGGTTCTACGGAAACCAAGGTACGTCGACGAAACCAAATGCACTGGCTGCGGCATATGCGCTGAACACTGTCCAGTCGAAGTGCCGAATGAGTTTGATGAACAGCTAGGGACACGTAAAGCCATCTACATGCCTTTTCCCCAAGCAGTGCCGCGAGCCATGGCAATCGACAAGAACAACTGCATTGACTGTGGACTCTGCATCAAGATGTGTCAAGCAGGCGCTGTAGACTTAAAACAGCAGCCTCGCGAGGAAGATTTCCATGTCGGCGCCATCGTAGTTGCAACTGGCTTCGACGTCTTTGACGCTTCACAAATTCCGACTTATGGGTACGGACGCTACAAGAACGTGATTACATCGCTTGAACTAGAGCGTCTGCTGTGTGCGTCGGGTCCAACAGGCGGGCATTTGATTCGTCCGTCTGAAGGAAAGATACCAAGGAAAATAGCGTTCATTCAATGCGTTGGCTCGCGTGATCGCCGATTCGGCACAACCTATTGTTCAAGCATTTGCTGCAAGTATTCGGTTAAAGACGCTGTTCTCATCAAGGAACACGAGCCCAACACAACGGTCAGCATATTCTACATTGACATGCGAGCGTTCGGCAGAGGCTTCCAAGAATTCGTTAACAGAGCGAAAAGCGAGTACGGCGTACGCTTCATACGCAGCAGCCCAGGCGAAATCATGGAAGACCCAGCTACAAAGAACTTGAGAATATGGTATGAAGACACAGTTGCCGGACGCATCGAAAACGCTGAATTCGACCTGATAGTTCTCTGCCCTGCACTCATACCGAGTAAAGGTGCTCGTGAACTAGCAAAAGTGTTGGGCGCTGAGATTGATAATTATGGATTCTTCAAGGCTGGCGACATACTCACAAGCCCCGTGGACACCACTGTGCAAGGCATATTCGTCTGTGGCTATGCTCTTGGACCAAAGACAGGAGACATTCCAGATTCTATAATGCAGGGAAGCGCAACCGCAGCCCGCGTGGCTGAGGTTCTAGAGAGGAGCGTGTAGGCACATGGCTGAAGAAGAACAGAAGATTGGAGTCTTCATATGCCACTGCGGCGTTAACATAGGCGGAGTAGTCAACGTACCAGAAGTTGTCAAATATGCGAAAACACTGCCTAACGTTGCCTACGCTGAAGCAAACATCTATACCTGCTCTGAGGCAGGATTAGCCTCGATAAAGGAGAACATAAAGAAGCAGGGACTAAATCGCGTCATCGTAGCTTCATGCACTCCAAGAACACATGAACCACTGTTTCGTTCAGCATGCCGAGAGGCAGGCATAAACCACTATCTGTTTGAAATGGCTAACATCCGCGAGCACTGCAGCTGGGTGCATAAACATCAACCAGAGAGAGCAACCCAAAAGGCAAAAGACCTTGTCAGAATGGCTGTGGCAAGGGCAACATGGCTGGAACCACAGGAAGAACCTGAACTTGAGGTAAAAGACACAAGCTTGGTGATCGGCGGCGGGATTGCAGGCATGACAGCCGCATTGAGCCTCGCCAATCAAGGTTTCAAAGTGTACTTGATCGAGAAAGAACAAGAGCTAGGTGGCAATTTGCGCAGGTTGAGCAAGCTGTATCCAACCATGCAGGACACTCGTGATATTTTGGAGCCTGCTCTGAAGGCGGTTAAATCAAGTGACAAGATTGAGACCTTGCTTTCGACAACTGTGTCTGACGTGAAAGGCTATGTTGGCAACTTCAAGGTTACTCTGGCAAGAGGCGAGGAAAAGCGAGACGTAGATGTTGGAACCATTGTGGTCACCTGTGGCGCAGCGGCTTACACGCCTCCCAAAGGATTGTACCAGTACGGCGAGTATCCGAACATAATAACGCAGATGCAGCTGGATGAACTACTAAGGGAGGGTAAAGTCAAGAAAGCTCCAGAGAGAGTGGTCATGATTCAATGCGTTGGCGCACGCAAGGGCGAAATCAAGTCGATGGATCTTGCTGGCTTCCCAAAATCTGACACTGCCCGGCTGCTGGCAAAGATTCTCAGAGCTAAGAAGGAGGAAGGCTGGCCCTACTGCAGTAAAATCTGCTGCATGAACGCTATCAAGAATGCCATACTCGTAAAAGAGAAGTTCCCAAAAACAGATGTCATGATTCTCTACGGGGACGTTAGAGTCTACAAGGAATACGAAGACTTCTATTCTCAAGCCAGAGAAGCTCAGGTCAAATTCGTCAAACACATTGAGGAAGTGCCGCCTGAAATAACCCAGACGCCAGATGGTAAGCTCTCAGTAATGGCTTACGACGCACTTTCAGGACAGGAAATCAACTTGCCATGCGACTTGGTCGTCTTGTCAACACCTATGATTCCACACAAAGAAGAAGTCTTGCTGGCAAGATTGCTCAAAGTACCCATAAGCTCAGACGGCTTCTTGATGGAAGCCCACGTCAAGTTGAGACCAGTGGACACGCAGATGGACGGCATCTTTGTGGCAGGAGCAGCCTCAGGACCCAAAGATGTTCCAGAATCCATAGTTTCAGCTAAAGCAGCAGCAGCCCGCGCAGGCACACTCATGGCTAACAAGAAAATGAGAACCGAAGCACTCACATCAGTTGTAGATGAGGAGCAATGCATTGGCTGCGGCTTGTGCGAAGAAATCTGCGTCTACGGCGCACACTACGTGGAAGAAGGCACATCTCACACAATAGCAGCGCTTTGCCGAGGATGCGGTGCCTGTGCAGCTGAATGCCCGAGAAGAGCGATAAGCATGCAACACTACAGCGACGAACAGATTCTGTCGCAGGTGAAAGCAGCTTTAACGGAGGAATCATAGAATGGAGCAACCCAGACTCGAGCAGAAGGAATTTGAACCCACAATACTGGCTTTCTGCTGCAACTGGTGCAGTTACGCAGGCGCAGACCTTGCTGGAACAAGCCGCTTTGAATACCCAACAAACGTGCGAATCATAAGAGTGATGTGCAGCGGACGCCTCGACCCCACTTTCATACTCTCTGCTTTCAGATGGGGCGCAGATGGCGTGCTCATCACAGGTTGCCATCCAGGCGACTGCCATTATGTACAGGG
The DNA here is from genome assembly GCA_964386655.1 of uncultured Candidatus Bathyarchaeia archaeon. Classification (GTDB taxonomy): domain Archaea; phylum Thermoproteota; class Bathyarchaeia; order Bathyarchaeales; family Bathyarchaeaceae; genus DATETJ01. Next base: position 7,257 of record CAYLSJ010000026.1, read on the forward strand.
TAATTACATGATGGAAAGAAGATTCGCATTCTTGAAAGAAGCAATGGATCAACTGGGCATTGAACCTGAAAGACTTCGACTGGAATGGATTTCAGCTGGCGAAGGCGAAAAATTCGCAGCCCTGATTCGAGACACAACGCAGAAGATTAAGCAATTAGGTCCTAACCCGTTGAAGACAGCATAGCAAGTTGAAGTTGCGTTCGAGATGAAACCTGCAGGGCTCGTGGTCGGTGCTGGCATAGCTGGAATCCAAGCAGCGCTCGACCTAGCTGACAAAGGATTCACAGTTTACTTGGTGGAAAAGAACCCAAGCATAGGTGGCAGAGTGGCACAACTTAGCAAGACATTCCCTGATATGAAATGCGCCGCCTGCACACTGACGCCTAAAATGATCGAAGCCGACAAGCATCGAAACATAAGATTGCTTACGTACTCAGAAATCAAGGACGTCCGCCAAGAAGGCAAAGCTTTCAAGGTAAAGATACTCAGAAAGCCAAGATACGTGGATGAGAGCAAATGCACAGGATGCGGCGTCTGCGCACAACACTGCCCAGTTGAGGTCGCTAATGATTTTGATGAAAGAGTCGGTGTTAGGAACGCCATCTATATCCCGTTCTCCAATGCTGTTCCTCAGGTGTACGTGGTTGACAGAGAGCACTGTCTGAAGTGCGAGTTGTGTCAAAATGTGTGCACAAACAAGGCTGTGGATCTGCAGCAGCGACCCCAAACCATTGAAGTTGATGTGGGAGCCATAATCGTGGCAACGGGCTATAACCCGTTTGATCCCAGAAAGAATGAGGAATATGGGTTCGGCAAATGCGACAATGTTATAACCGGGCTGGTCTTGGAGCGGCTCTTAGCCAAGTCAGGACCAACGGGAGGTCATGTGCTTAGACTGTCTGATGGAAGAATCCCGCAGAAGGTTGCTTTCATACAATGCGTTGGTCTGAAGGGCAAAGAGGCTGGCAACCTGTATTGCTCCAAAGTCTGTTGCATGTATGCCACAAAATTGGCTGGGTTGCTGAAGGAACAAATTCCAAGCGCTGATGTAACGATATATTATCCTGACTCCCTGTTTGATGGCGACGGCTTCGAAGAGTTCTATGAAAAAGCCAAGAACGAATTCGATGTCAAATACCAGAAAGCTCAAGTAAACGAGATAGTTGAGAAACCTTCACACAACCTGCTGCTTAGGGTCAAGAACCTCGAGCCTAACGAGAACGTTGAAGATGAGGCTGACATGGTAATATTATCTACAGGTATGGTTCCTGCGACATCAGGAGATTTCGGAGGTATTCTGTCTCTCAAAACGGGGGTCGGCAGCTTTCTTGAAGCCGCAGACCCAAGTAAGGACTCGGTCACAACCAATATTGAAGGCGTGTTCCTAGCTGGAGCTGCCGAGAGTCCAAAGGACATTGAGAGGTCAGTGAATCAAGCTCATGCTGCGGCTGCAAAAGCATCGGCTATTCTTGAGAAGCTGGAGAAGACCAACACTTTGCCAGTTAAGAGTTCGCAGTAGAGGAGGTGACACTCGAACTTGAGCGAAAAGAAGAAACTTGCCAAGAAAACTGACGCTGCGATTGAAGCCTTCAAAACTGAGAGGCTTAGATGGGTGCTGGGCATCTCGCAACGTGGACCTAAAGTTGACGAGCAGAAGTACAAAACCGTCTCATCGAAGATAATGCGAGACGAAATCGAACGTCAAATGATTGTGGGCGAAATCAAAGAGAAAGGTCCAAGGACTATCAAGGAGCTCAGTGAAGCCACAAAACTGAATCCAAAGGATGTGTTGAGGCATATCATCGCTTTGAGAAAAATCGGCGTTGTCTCTGAGGCAGGGGAAAAGGAGGGCGGATACCTCTACAAAGTAGCCTCAGCCTAAGTTTTCTTTTTCTTACAATTTTTCAATGCAACCCGGATGCACTTCGCCTGGGTAGTCGTGGTGGTATAGGTAGATTTTGTTTTCTTCCAAGTCTACTTCTACTCGGTCATGGGCTCTTTGACGAGTTAGGAGACTTGAATAGCTATTGTAATCCGCGATTTCTATTGTTTTGACTACTTTTTCCTCGCTTCTGATCGGTTTGTCGCAGACTTCGCACAGTTTTTCCGTAACACGCACTTCAGTGAAAGTCTTGCCCTTCATCTTCTCAAAATCAATCGTGCCCAGAGGTTGTTTCAAATGTATCACATCTAGATAGAGAACAATGAAGAAGCGCTAATCAGCTTTTCCTCTGCATCTATGTCTCTCCAGCCAAGTGAAGCGCCATCTCAGCAGCTTTCTGAAGCGCCTTTGAAACCGAGTCTGAGAGCCCCGGGCTTACCGAGTCTGGCATCCGCTCTGCTTGGCAAGCTATGATGACAATGTCGATGCCCATCGGATCTCTCAGCTCCTTAAGGATGTTTGGCGATGGAAAGAAATGAGTTGAGAAATCTGCCATCTTGCTGGCCGGCAGGTCGTCAATCGACAATTTAAACACGTCGCCTGGTTTCCTCTTCATGTCAACTGAGTCAAGTATTATTATCCTCTTGGGTTTCACGTGGCTTAGCGCAACGTTGAGAAGGATGTCTCCTGCGCTGATTCCCACGTCCATAACATAGATGTCATCTGGCATCTTGAAGTTTTTCAATAGATAATCTGCGGCGGCTGGTCCGAAGCCGTCATCCCCGAACAATACGTTGCCAACGCCGAGAATGAGCACTCGTTTATTGGCGTATTCTGGGACGACTTCATTAGACATTGGTGAACAGAAACAACCTATTCTGAGCTGCTTATTCATGCGGTTTGCAGCTTGGTTTATTCTCCCTCAGGTAAGCCATAGACGAGTTGGTTGTCACGTTCACCTGCTATGGCGACTTTCCCAAACTGTCTCATCGCAATCATGTGTTTGAATAGTTTCTCTTTCTCGATGCCCGTCACTTTTGTCAGCTCATCCAATGTCTGTGGACCTTGGTTCTTGAGTTCCTTTATTATGATGCTTCTTTCACGAGTGCGCTCTTGAATCTCTTTAGCTCTCTCCGGAGATATCTTAGGTTTCTCAGCCAATCAGTCATCCCTTCTCAGTTCCGAGACTAACTGCATGTAAAGGCTGTATATAAAAATAATTACTCTGTCACGTTGCAAAAATCTTATTAGTAATCTTGCCGAGCATAAGTAACGTTCAAGTGATATGCCATGGTCTCAGCGTACATTATGATGAAAATGCAGGTCGGCATGGACGATCAGGTTGTCGCTGAAATAAAGAAACTAGAGCAGGTGAAGGAAGCCGATGCCACTTACGGCTCATATGACCTTGTGATAAAAGTGAACTTCAAGACCATCGAAGACTTGGACAGATTCATCTTTGACAGAGTTAGGCGAATAAAAGGCATAACAGAAACCTCTAGCATGATTGTGGCAAAACCGATAAAGTGACCGTAAAGGTCTGGACCTTTCTTTCTTATCCGATTTCTAAAGGCTCAAACTGATGGTGCTCGATCTTCTCCTTCTCACACAGCTCAAGAATCTTAGCGACTGCCTTCAAGTCAATGCCCTTGATCTTCTTTTCAGAAGGTCCCGTAACCTCCACTATTAGACCTGTGCCTGACACGCCGCAGCAGGCATAGACATTCTTGTAAACATTGATGTGATATTTCGGTGGCACGCCAATCTCTTCAATGGCTGTTTTAACCTTTTCAATCAGGTAGTCAATATTGGCGCCAGATGTCTTGATGAAGTAACATTCTCTGCAGCTGACTTTGGACATGCTTTCACACTCTTCAATGATTGGCACGTGGTGTACAAGTGATTTATGCTTCTGTTTTCCTAATAAAAGTGACTACCAAACGAGGAATAATGGCTCTAGCGTAAAGAGAGAAGTCTTTGTGCATCAGTTCAGACCGTGAAATAGGACAAGCGCGTTGTTTTCTGCCATGAGAAGGGAGCTACATTGCCTCTCTGACTAACTCTAAGATGTCTTTCACAGCGATTTTGCCTTCGACATCCAACACTTTAATGGCGTCTTCAAGTGTTGTCACACAGAATGGGCAAGCTGTAGCTAGAATATCAACACCGAGCTCCAGTCCCTCTCTAACACGATTTACACACGGTCTGTTCTCAGGAGTCGCCTCTTCTGTCCAAGTTCTGCCAGCTCCACCGCCACAGCAGAAGCTGCTCTC
>CAYLSJ010000027.1:0-7443 GCA_964386655.1 uncultured Candidatus Bathyarchaeia archaeon
ATGTCGAGACTGGTCGTACTGTATGGGTTAAGACCTATCAGCTGTCTGACGCGGGCAAATGGTTTGCCCTGTTGCTTGCCGAGGAGAAGGATCTATCAGCGTCGGAAAAAGCGGAGATACTGCAGAGCATTTTCAGGGGCTATGTAAGATGGGTGAGGAACCTGTCGCAGAATCTGCATGTAGGCAAGGTGACTTTGAAGAAAATCTTCAATGAGGAAATGAAATAGTAGTTTTAGCCTTTTTGACGTTTCTGTGTTTGCTGTTTGGGTGACTTGAATAACGTGAGTAGGAACACTAGGTTGTCGGTTGCTTCAATCGCGTGTGGCAGCTGCGCTGGCATGTAGAACCATGCATTCGGCTTTGCCTGATGAGCTTTGTTAGCTAATGTTATCTCTCCGCAGCCTTGCACGACGTGTATTGTTGCTGGAAAACTTGACCTGTGGGTTGAAATCGACTGCCCAGCTGACATGCAGAAGAGGCTGACCTCTGTGCTGCTTGTCTTTGCGAGCGTTTTGCTTACAATGCCATCTTTAGCAAACTCTACCATGCCTTCTAAATCGGAGTAAACGCCTTTCGCTGTCGGGGCCTTCATGCAGCAATACACCTTTGAGACACATTGCATTCATCGTCTTTTATGTCTAGCGTAGCTATCAAGAAACGGCTAATCGTTCAAAAAACGTATGTAAGAGAAGGCACATGAAAGCTGTCTCGAAGAGGACTTGAGAATACAATGAAGGTTCGTGAGGGCGACCTGATCGAAACCCGTGACGGCAACATATTCGACGTTAAGGGATATGTCCATCCGCCAGGGAAGATTATCGCCTTCATACGTTTCACGCCTGATCCAAACGGAGCGAGAATCAGAGGCAGCACACGCTACAGTAAAGTCTACCCTCTTCAAGAACGATATGAACTCTTGCGCGAGAGATTTCCGCAATACTTAGTTTTCAACACGGTCTTCGATCAGCGGCTCTGCGAAGTCCGGATTGGAATGGTGCAGGAACACTATCAGCCTTCAAAATACCTACAACAACTGCGGCGCACTAGCGCCAAGCACGAGCTGCAGAAGCAGACCCTAGACTTGGCCCAGTTGCTGCACAACAAAGCAAGAGTCAAATGGAGTGCATTAGGCGTTTCAGGTTCGCTTCTTGTTGGCTTGCACACTGCCAAATCTGACATCGATCTTGTCGCTTATGGTTCGCAGAACTGTCGAAAGATCTACGACGCCTTGAGACTGCTCATTCATGATGGAACGAGCGGCGTGAAACCCTATGACAAGGAGTCCTTGAAAGCATTGTTCGATTTTCGTTCGAAAGACACGATCATGAAGTTCGAAGACTTTATTCGAACAGAATCTCGAAAGGTCCTTCAAGGAATGTTCAGAGGACGTGACTACTTCATCCGCTGTATCAAGGACTGGACAGAGGTATCTGAGACATATGGCTCGGTGCAGTACAAGTCCATGGGCAGAGCAAAGATCAGCGCTACGGTGATAGATGATTCCCAGATGATTTTCACTCCATGCACCTACCGAATTGCTGACGTAGACATTCTTCAAGGCAAGGTTCCAAAACCTCTTAGGGAAGTGTCGTCATTCAGAGGAAGATTCTGTGAGCAAGCGAGTAAGGGTGAGAGAATTATTGCATACGGCACAGTTGAAAAGGTGGAAGTAAGGGGAGGAAGGAAGTACTTTCGTCTTCTTTTGGGCAATAGACCGTCAGACTTTATGATTCCTTTGCAGTGATTACAGCTTAACCTTGAGTGCCTGTTCATAGTATCTGGGAGCGTATGTCAAAGCTATCTGCTGGAAATCCCTGTCAGGAGTTGTTACCTGCTCCATGTTACCCTCAACGACCACAGCCTCATCTCGCGAAGCTTGAAGACGAAACTCTTCAACAAAGGAAATAATACGTTGAAGATTCTCCACGTGGGCTCCTTTCATGACTTTTGTTGGTTCGATTTGATAGATTGAGGGCATGAAACCAGCTTCGGAGTCATCGGTGACACGTGCCAGCAGTTTGACCCAACCCTGACATGTGATTCTTTTGATTTGTGCGTATTCATTTTGGATTTCCTCCCAGCGTTTCACTGGTTCGAACTCCGCTTTGATGATTCTACTGCTTCCTTGGTCATGGAAGAGCGCGTAGATCTGCTTCCTCTTTTGATGCCACGCATACTCTTTGAGGCTGTAATTCGTAAATCTCCAATCTTTGTACTTTACTGACTCGGGTCTGTCAAACTCGTTTCTTAACGGTGAGTCAGCTTCTTCGTAAAGTGTGTTCAATGCTTCTGTGAGGCGCTTCAGCTGGTCGCTGCCGTATATGATGATGTCTAAATCTGAGAAGTTAGGATGGTAGAACCTATGGAGTAGAGAGCCGAATACACCAAAGTCGATGGGGGAAAGGTCCGTTCTATCTAGGATGAGGCCGAATAGCGAGCGCAATGCTTGGAGAAGCAGGTCTTTAGGTTCCTTTTGTAAGAGACATTGAAGGACTCTGCCCGGTTGTCTCGTTTCCTCGATGTGTTCTTGATGTACCCCTACGAGTTTCTGTCCAAGTGGCTCGTGCCAAACGGTATGCTGCGGATAGTTTTGCTGCACAAACCGTAAGCCTTCATCGGTATAGAACTTGTGATAGACCTCCTTGCCTTTAGCTCTGTATGCTCGAGAGTCTGTTGATTTGTAGATGTTGGCAGGGGCGTATTCAGGGTCGCATACGAATGCTTTTGGCGGATGTGAGTAGCCGTAGACTCGAAAGATTATTCCTTCACGTGTGATTATGGCGTCGCGGTCTCTAAGCCTCAGGTAAGCCAAATGTGTACCTCACGTTTTGACAAAGCATTCGCGAGTTTGATGTCGCTGGTAGTCTAAATATTGTTTCACTTGGTTCAGTTGCCTCACTACGTTTCAGTTCATTTGGGAAAGGCTATATTAGGTGGAGGTTTACTTGAAAAATAGGCTTGTTGTTTATGGAAAAGCTTGACGAGTACATGTTGAAAGTCTCGAACCTGACAATTGACCTTCCAAACCAGACGATTCTTGACAATGTGAGTTTCAGGTTGAAGAGGGGCACAACACTGGCAATTATTGGACCGAATGGTGCGGGCAAGACCATGTTGTTCAGAGCCTTGCTCAACCTAATCCCTTACAAGGGGAAGATTGAGTGGGCACCTGATGTTAAGATAGGCTACGTGCCCCAATACTTGTCTGCAAGCGACATTCCTATTTCAGTTAAGGAGTTTATGGCGTTTAAAGACAGCTCACAGTCAGACAGCGCTCTTGGTTCAGTTGGCTTGGATAGCATGGAAGTGCTGCAGAAACGGTTAGGCGCTTTGTCTGGCGGTCAACTGCGCAGGGTCCTGATCGCGTGGGCTGTAATTGACAAGCCAAACGTTCTGCTGTTCGATGAGCCGACCACAGGCGTGGACTTGGACAGTGAGGAAGCGATCTACAAGATGCTGAAGGATTTGAAAGAGAAGTATAAGATAACGATGCTTCTGATTTCTCATGACCTGCACATCATCAGAGACTATTCTGACTACATGATGGCTTTGGACAAATGTGTCACCTTTTTCGGAGAGTCCAAGCGGATAATGGAGCCCGAGTTGCAGCGGATGATTTACGGCGAACCAGTATGCGTGGTTCAGGAGAGCTGAGCTTCTATGATGGAAGAGGTAATTTTCAGCCTTTTAGTTGGCGTCTCCGTCGGGTTATCAGCAGGCTACTTAGGGTCCATCATGGTTCTTGAGAAGATGGCGCTGGTTGGCGACGCCTTGTCTCACGTAGCCTTGCCCGGCTTGGCTCTTGGAATCCTACTAAATTTTAATCCATTGCTCGGGGGTTTTGCCTTTCTATTCGCGTCGTCAGTTGCTATCTGGCAGATTGGAAGACTAACCAAGCTTCCCTTTGAGACCATTGTGGGCGCAACGTTCACCTTGTCCTTGGCTGCTGGGATACTGATGATTCGGGACTTGGAGGTGTTGGAAGAAGCCTTGTTCGGCGACATTGCACAAGTAACACTTACAGATGCGGTGATAGGAGTGCTCATTGCCTCTGCTGCTCTGTACCTAACAAGGCTGATCTACAACAAGATCGTGCTGAGCATGATCTCCGAAGAACTCGCAATTTCTAAAGGCATCAACGTTGCCAGAGTTAACCTCCTGTTTCTATTACTCGTATCCTTAGTTGTGGCAATGGGAATAAAGATCACGGGCACTCTGCTCGTAGGATTCCTAGTTGTGGTTCCTGCAGCCGCGGCGAAGAACTTGAGCGCTAACCTGTCTCGCTATTCTTGGTTAAGCTCTGCTTTCGGAGCGATCAGCGCATCTGCTGGAATCTTGCTGGCTTATGTTTTGAGTTTTTGGGAGACGCCGCCTCCGCCAGGTCCATTAGTGGTAGTTGTAGGTGTGGCAATATTCTTGATAACCATTCTGATAAGGTCGGTGAAGCGAATAACAGTCTAGATGATGGACTCCGCACCAGATCGTGGCGCCTTCCCTATGGAAACCGGTTGTATGTATTCGTTCTCGTTTGTTCCTGAACCCACTACTACTTGAAAGCTTGTTTTCCCTGTGGTCAGTTCTTCGGCTTTCTCTAGAATGCCTGAGACCTCGATTTGATCGTCTTTTCTGGCGATGTTCCTGTACAATCCAATCATGGAGACCAGACTACTTGGTTTGTGGTTGCCTTCAAGCTGGGAATCTGAATCTAGTGGTTCATAGTCAGCGATTCCATATGCGGCTGGTCTGAACATTGCCTCACTATTAGCTGTCACTCTGCAACGAAACCTCACGGGTGCGACAGCTGAGAACCTACGATCTCCGTACCTGACATTGATCTCTTCGGTTTTGCGCACAGCGTTATAAATGAAGGTTTTTCCTTTGAAGTGAAAATGTGGTCTGCTTCGGGGTACTGCTTCGTTAGATAAAACGTTACCAAGTGTTCCTTCAATCCTTTGCTTGTTCATCGTGTCTTCTAGTCTTCGGAAATTGTCAGCGCCGTAGACAACCAAGTCAATATCTGATTGGTCAGTTTCCATGCACAGTGCGATTGAACCGTGCACGCCGAAGTCATCCATGGGGATATTGGAAGCACTTGACAACAGATCTACGAGCTCAACTGCCAGATTTTGTAGACGATTTCTGCTCTTCTTTTGCAACAAGGCTTTTAGGCTCTGGCTCGGCGTGTGCACTCGCTTGATTGTGCTGCGCGTTGGACATATCAGTTCTTTTGCTCGATATGGGCAGTTGTAGAGATAGTCTGGGAAGCTCGCACGGAAGACTTCTCGGAACTTGCTGAAGTTTGTTGCGGAGTACAAATGCCTTGGACGGACGAATTCTGAGGAACCTAGCTTCCAGCGTGTGGGTAAGTAGTCTATTGTAAAGAGGTTTTGGTGTTTCGATGGAATGTATTTGAGGAAGGCGAAGACGCGGTCTGCGGGATGTTCATAGCCGAATGTGTAGAATACGAAGCCGTCTTGGGTGAAGAAAGCGTCGCCGTCTACTGGCATCCATGTCTTAATTGCCATTGCCAACGCACGTTATTTAAGCTAATTACACACATGAAATGGACATCTAAGGGTTAAGGCTTATGCGCGGCTTCAGAGACAGGGACTTCCTCAGGACTAAAGAGGGTTTTTTCTTCTGCGTTGTCGGTCCGTATCATCCTCCAAACAGGGTCATATCTTACATCAAGTATGCCCCATCGAAGCTAGGTAAGTGGGGAAAAGGCATCTGGCGATTCAAAAGAGTGCTACGAGACTATACCATCCCAAGCTTACTCGAAACCTTTCGTCTCTTGGAGAAAGACTATCCACAGTATCTTTTCTATTCTCCCTTCTACAACGTTCTTATGACCGCTGTGCCCATGGAATCTATCGCCAGACATTACAAGCCCGAAGAGAAGCTTGCTCAAATCATGAAAGCCCAACGCTTAGACATGCTGCAAAAGAAGTTGAGGTCGTTCGTGCAGGTTTTGGCTGAAAGAAGTGGCGTGCCCGCAGATTTTTTTGGTGTTACGGGCTCGATACTACTAGGCATCCATCGCCTCGACTTGTCTGATCTGGACCTTACGGTTTATGGCTACAAGAACAGCTTGGCAGTCAAGAGAGTATTGATAGATGCGTATGCTGTCAAAGACTCAGGAGTGAGGCGGTTTGAAGGCGCAGCATTTGCTGCTTGGTGCAAAAGCAAAGCCCAAGAACATCACTTAACATTCGATGATGTTGTTCAGATTTACCAGCGAAAATGGAACATGGGCATATTCGGAGGCACTAGGTTTTCCGTGCATCCAGTTAAGCTAGAGGAAGAGGTCACTGAGGCGTATGCTGATAAGATTTTCGAGTCTCTTGGTAACGCTGTAGTAGGCGCTGTGATACATGAAAACAATGACTCCATGTTCCTTCCAGCCGTTTATCAGGTTCGTGAGGCAAAGGTAATCAAAGGACCGCAAGTCACAGACATCGAAGAAATTGTGTCTTATGAAGGATTATATGGTGATACAGCACAAATTGAAGAGACCGTGCTGGTGAAGGGCAAACTGGAAGAGGTGACTGATAGAAAGAGCAAGAAAAAGTATCATCGTGTTGTAGTGGGCTCGCCTGAGGGCAAAGGCTCGGAATACATGAAAGTGCTGACATGAGACTCTACTTGCGAGTGCCAATTGAACCATAGCCCCGTTGACAATTAGGCGAACAAGGTTTTATTCCATGAGAAATAAGTAGTGTAATGAGGCAACTCATGCTTGGTTGACTATCTGATAGGAACTGGCGGCTGGGCATATTTCAAGGTGCCTGGGCTTCGTTCCCTTTCTGCCTACTCCCGGCTTTTCAGCTTTGTCGAGGTCAACTCAACCTTCTATCAGGTTCCTAATCTGAAGACTGTGGAATCATGGAGGCGTCAGGTTCCGCCTCATTTCGAGTTCTCGGTGAGATGCAGTGGGGACGTGACTCACAAGTATCAGTTTCAGTCGCAGGATGAGGCGTTCGTGATTTTTGATCAGATGACAGAAATCTGTAAAACGCTTAGAGCAGAAATCCTTCACTTGCAGACTCCGTCGTCTTTCGAGCCAAGCATAGACAATGCACGCTTGCTGCAATCGTTCATGTCTTCTGTTGACCGCAAAGGTGTTCGAATAGCGTTGGAGATTAGAGGCGAGAACCAATCCTTGACGCCGAGTTTTGTCAGAGCAATGCGGGATAACAACATGATTCATAGCGTTGACTTGTCGAAAGATGAGGAGCCTGCTTACAAATCTGACGTATTGTATACAAGGCTCTTCGGAAAGGGCACGCACAATATCTACCAGCCCACAGACCAGGAATTGAAGCACATAGATGATAGAGCCTCTACAGGAGACCACAAGAAGGCGATGGTTAGCTTTCACTTCGTGAGAATGTACAAGGACGCTGCCAGACTCAAAACCTACAAAGAGACAGGCAAGTTTCC
>CAYLSJ010000027.1:7543-11323 GCA_964386655.1 uncultured Candidatus Bathyarchaeia archaeon
CATCGCCTCTAAGGAGTCTCTTAAATAGCGCATTAAATTGAACTCAGGCAGGGTTCCATAAGCCCCGTGAATCTGAATGGCTTTAATTGCATTTCTTCTAGCCACTTCGCTTGAGAACGCTTTTGCAGACGCGATTTCTTTAGCAATGTCTCTCCCTGTTTTTCCTTGGTCAAGCTGCCAAGCAGCATAGTAAGCAAGTAATCTTGCTGCCTCTGTTTGCATGTGCATGTCGGCAAGCATGAATTGAATGGCTTGAAGCTCTGCGATTGGTTTGCCATAAAGCTGCTTGTCTTTAGCGTATTGAAGCGCTGTTTCATAAGCTGCCCGTGCGATACCTAACGCAACACCTGTGTTTCCTGTTCTTCCGATTTCTGAAACAGTTTTTAGACTTGCGCGGAGTCCATCTCCTTCGTTGCCTACTAGATTCTCCTTTGGTATCTTACAGTTCCTGAAGACGAGTTCAGACACTATCACCGAGCGCATACCAGCGTGTTGCTCACGCATTCCTGGCTCATAACCAGGTGTCCCCTTCTCAACTACGAAAGTGCTAAAACCTTTGGAGCCTTCTCCAGTCTTAGCCATGAAAACGCAGATGTCGGCTATTCCGCCGTTCGAGATGAAGCATTTGCTGCCGTTTATAATATATGAGTCGCCTTCAAGTTTGGCTTTTGTTTGAATTGAAGCAGGATCGGAGCCTCCGGTCGGCTCTGTGACTGCCATGCACATTATTTTCTCTCCGCTGACGACAGGTGGAATATACTTCTTCTTTTGCTCTTCATTTCCAAAATGCAGCAGTACCCACAGGCCTAAGGGAGAAGCCTGCAGAAACAGTCCGAATGAGGCATAAGCTTTGGACAGTTCTTCAATGCTTATCATCCGTGCTAAGTGTCCCATGTTTGAGCCATCGTACTCCGGTGGTATGACTATACCTATGAGTCCGATGTCCGCGATCTTCTTGATTATGTCTCTTGGAAACTCCCCTGTTTCGTCCAATTGCTGAGTCCTAGGCAGCAGTTCTCGCTTGGCGAATTCTTGCATGGCTTTCCTCAGCATTTCCTGCTCAGGTGTTAAGTTGAAGTCCACAGCCGCTGTCTCCGTCCGCATGGTTTGAGGGCTTCTGTAATCGGGAACGCTTAAAAGCGTTATTTCGACATGTTCTACTCTACACTCGAATGCCACATCTAACAAAGTGTGAGAAGCTAATTTGGAGAAAGAAGAGGATGGCATATGAGAAATCACGTGTTGCAGTCATAGGGCTAGGTCCAGTTGGCTCTATTCTTGCCGCGTATTTAGCAAGTAGCGGGACAGATATTGTAGTGCAGGATGCCATGCCGCATATTCGCCAGAAAGTGAAGCAAGACGGTATTACCATATCAGGAATCACCAAGCTCACGGCTAGAATTGAGAAAGTCGCAGAGTCCATCCCTGAACTTGTTCACTTTGATCCAGAGATAGTCTTCATCGTAACCAAAGCGTGCTACCTCAAAGATGTCCTGCCCGAAATCGAGCAGATATCTACGCCGAATCTGAAGGTTGTGAGCTTTCAGAACGGATTAGGCAATGAACAGGCTATTGCAGAACAGCTGGGAATGGACACGGCTTATCGAGTTGTCATAAATTATGCAGGGAATCTGGTTCATCCTGGGCATGCCATGATGAATTGGTTCCAGCCGCCGAACTATGTGGGTGCTCTTCACAAGGGCACGTACACAACCGATAAGACAACACGAAAAATTGCTGGTATGTTGACAGCAGCTGGATTGAGTACTGAGGAGACTTCGGGCATTAAGAACCATGTCTGGGAGAAGGCTATTTTGAACGCGGCTTTGTGCTCCATCTGTGCTGTCACTGGACAGACTATGAAGGAAGCTATGGAATACCCACACAGTCGCAAGCTTGCTGTTCAAGTGCTTCAAGAGGGCTTGAGTGTGGCGAGGGCTGATGGATGCGACTTTGGTTCGGAAGCGTTGGCAAAGTTTACAGCTTATCTGGAGAAGGGCGGAGCCCACAAGCCGTCTATGTCAATTGATGTTGAGAGCAAGCGTCCAACTGAGGTTGATTTCATGAGCGGCGCCATTGCTCGTTACGGGGAGAAATATAGTATTCCTACTCCTGTCAACTCAGTCTTCACTGACCTATTGAAGGCAATTGAGAATCAGTACCTCAAACGTTGACCTACCATGGAAGCATTGAAGCCGTTTCGGAGAATACTGTCGGATAGGCATGAAGCCGCTAGGCAGTGGAAGAGCAGAAATCGACGTGTTGTGGGCTGGACTTGCACGTACACGCCTGAGGAAGTAGTCTATGCAGCTGATGCATTGCCGGTTATGGTTTGGGGCAGCTTGGGCGAAACTAATCTGGCAGATGCCTACATGCCAAGTAATAGCTGCTCCTTTGCTCGTAGTTGTTTCAACGCAGCCCTGCGTGGAGACTACGATTACCTTGATGCTTTTGTAGAGTCTACGAGCTGTGACAACAGAGAGAAAACCTATGACATGTGGATCAATTACTCAAAAGTTCCCAGCATTTACTTGATTAATACGCCGCACACGAACAATGAGCATGCCCATCAGTTCTTTTATCGAGAGATAGTGAAGTTCAGAGAATGGCTAGAGCGTGCTCTAGGCACACACATTTCAGATGACTCATTGAAAGATGCGGTCGCAGTTTACAACGAGAACCGAAACCTGCTGAGGAAAATCTACGACCTCAAAGCTAGGAAGCCGCCGCTAATCTCAGGCGCGGAATTCCTAGAAATCGCCTTGTCAGGGCTCTTGATGCCAAAAGCTGAACACAATGTGTTAATGAATCAATTCTTGAGTGAAGTTGACCACCGTAGCGATTTGCCGCCTGAAGGCGTACGCTTGCTTGTTTCTGGAAGTGTAATGGATAACGTGGAGCTGGTTAAGCTTATTGAATCAGTCGGCGGCACGGTGGTGGCTGATGATTGGTGCACTGGCTCACGATATTTCTGGAACAATGTTGAGTTGAACGATGAGCCGTTGAAGGCTATAGCTAGACGGTATTTGGATAAAGTTTCATCCTCGTTTATGCTCATGCGTGAAGAACGGTTTAGGCATGTTGCTGAGCTAGCTAGGAGGTTTGAGGTGGACGGCGTCATCATGTTTGTAATCAAATACTGCGATACGCACATGTTTGATGCGCCTCACCTCCGAGACGAGTTGAAGGCTATGGGATTGCCTGTCCTCTACTTAGAATGGGAGCATTCTATGAGCGGTTTCGCAGGCTTGAAGACTCGAATTGAAGCTTTCATTGAAATGGTGGGCGGAGTAAAATGATGCGTTCAGTGGACAGGCGGCTTAAGTCAACAAGCGGATTCTACAAGAATTATGTTAAGAAGTCTTATGAAGACGCTCACTTGGCCAAGATGGAAAAGCATCCAGTTGCGTGGGTCTCGTCCACATTTCCTGTTGAAACCCTGCAAGCCATGGATATTGTGCCTGTTTGGCCTGAGAACTATGCTTCTGTTTGTGCTGCGAGGCAGGTTTCGGTTGAGTTGTGTGAATTGGCTGAGCGGGAAGGTTTTTCAAGAGACTTGTGCTCGTACTCGCGGTGTGTTCTTGGTTCAATATTCGGTTATGAGAAGGAGCTTCCAGAACGTGGTTTGCCGAAGCCTGATTTTCTTGTTGCGACGACCTCTGCCTGTGACACGCATATGAAGTGGTTTCAGGTTGCCAGTCGCATTTTCAAGGTGCCGTTGTTCATTTTAGACACTCCTTACAATGTTGGCGGTGGGGACTCGGAGCATTTAGACGAGGC
>CAYLSJ010000028.1:0-11268 GCA_964386655.1 uncultured Candidatus Bathyarchaeia archaeon
CACAATAGGCACGGAGCCTACGGACCAGATGTGGCTGGCAAAGTGAACCGTTTCAAGGCTGAAAAGGGCAGAGGCAAACTTGTGAGAGAAACAGAAGACTTGTACGCAATAATCGATTCTATCATAGTGTGCAAATTCTCCAGAGGCACCTACGTTAAAGGATACGAAGACTTGGCAGCTCTATATAACGCGGTCACAGGCATCGAAATGAATCCAGTTGAATTGCAGAAAGCCGGAGAACGCATAAACATCTTGGGCAGACTCATCAACATAAGAGAAGGGTTAACACGCAAGGACGACACATTGCCGTGGAAAGTCATGCATGTGCCAATTCCAGATGAAGGACCGTCCAAAGGAAGCTTCGTCAGCCAAGAAGAGCTAGACCTTATGCTCGACGACTACTACGAGGTTCGCGGATGGAACAAAGAAGGCGTTCCAACGCTTGAGAAGCTAAAGGAGTTAGGGATGGAAGACCTCGCCTACATAGTTGAAAACAAACCTGAACCGCATAAAAAGTAGAAAAATGGAGGCGTAACGAGAGGAATACCTATGGCAGCAGTTCCAAAAGCCGAAGCAGCAAAATGGAAACTAGTGTCATGTGACCCAGAAAAATGCACAGGATGCGCAGTCTGCGAGTACGTGTGTTCATTAGAGAAAGAAAACGCATTCAGCGCCCAAAAATCAAGAATCCGCACAATGCGTCTGCATCCATTGATCAACATATCAATTGCATGTCGACTCTGCAGCCCATCACCATGTGTAACAGCATGTCCCAGAGACGCGTTGACGCAGTCGGAACAGACAGGTGTGATCATGATTGACGACGAAAAATGTGATGGGTGCAGCTGGTGCATTGAAGCCTGCGACTACGGTGCCATAACATTGCATCCAGAGAAGAAAGTTGTGCGCATTTGCGATACGTGCGAAAACGACCCAGAATGTGTAAAATGGTGTCCAGAGGAAGCCTTAGACTTCGTCACAAGAGATATTATGGCTCAAAAAGCGCGTCTGGCAGTCTCAAAGAAACTCTTCAAAGAGGCAATGGAAGCCCAAGGCATCAAACCCTAGGCTTTCTTTTTTCAGTCTGGACGCTTACGAACTGCTTTTTTCCTTAGCCCTTGAGCTTTCACTAGACTCTCCAGTTTCTTAATGTGCTTTTCGTGGTCGTATATCCATTTCTTATCCTTGAAATACTCGTAGGAGATGGTTTGACGTGAACCCTTTACTGGATCCTGTATCACATAGCTGTACCGGGTCAGCAATCCTGCTCTGATCAGTTTTGACAGGGCGTCGATGAATTTTCTGAATTCGGTTCTGGGTAGGTACAAGTGGGCAATCAATGAGTTTTTGCCTAGTACTTTACCCATTCCACGTGAGAAAGGTTTGTCCAAGAGTGATGACGTGAACTGAGCAAAAGCTTCGTGGTTGCCGAATTCAAAAATGAACATGAACAGATCTGAACTGCTTTTATCAAAGTAGGGAAAAGAAACCTCAAAGCTCTCGATCAGGTTTTGCGCTTCAATGTGTCTGAGATAATGATACGCAGCCAATTGCTGAGATATGCCAATTGTATCCGCCAAATCTGTCATTCTGACAAGTGGGTTCTTCTCCATTTCCTTCAAGATTAGGATATCGGTTCTGTCGGCTTTGATAGGGAATTCCTCGGGATCACGTAATGTATAGGGCAGTTGATGCCGTCTCTTCTTAGAGGCCTCTTCAACCCATCGATCCCAGTGGAAATTCCATGAATTTGAGGACTCATCAAACCAGTTTGATCCCACGTGAACGTAATGGAAGCAGGTTGACCAAAAAACCCGAGGATTTTGTGCCACCCCAGCACTTTCTAATCGCTGGATGAAAGACTCGAAGTCATTGCTATGATTGAGCGGAACGGTGTAGATTGCGAAGCAACCTTCGTTCATGCCGTAGCATCGGTCTGCGTATAACCAGAAGTCGTTAGCTTTCATGCAGTCAGAGAGTAGGTCTTCTTGTCCTGGGACAGTTTGGGCAAACACAACAGCTTTCTTGAGACCGAGATTCACGTGATAAATATTCAGGTGAAAATGCCAAGAAAACCTCGAAGCCATCCGTCTTACTCTTTTTCGCAGAGTCTCAGCTGGAATGTTGAGTTTTCTAGCAACTTTAGTTATGTTTCTTGGCCCTTCTACTTCTAGGGCTTCTACTGTCTTCAAATGTTGAAGGTCAATACGTTTTGTCATACGTTATTTCCTCCTCATCTAATGTTCTCGCTGTATATGGAAGCTGTCTTTTACTAAAGCTTTCGCTAATCTAAGTGTGGAACGTCACCGTCGTTGTCGACTGGATCGCCCAGGGGTTGCACTGGGGGAGATTCGCCATCATTGGTCACGTTGCATGGGACATTGTGAAGCTCGGGCATCGCCGAATTCAATGTTACAAGAGTAAATGTGGCAAAAGCAAATAGAGCAAGTACGAGGCAGAAGACCACTCTCATCTTCAAGATTTTCACCTCCGTTCTTTTCTTCTAAAGAGACCTGAAAGTGCACGCGATTACAACAGAAAGTGATTCTCATGTTGGCGAAAGATAACATCTATGCCTGAATCTGAATTAGAATCAGAACTGGAACAAGTGTATCGAGCAATGGCTTCAGAAAAGCCCGCGGAATTCTCTCTGGAAGGTTGATTTTCATGAAAAGAAAGCAGCGGTCATTTAGATGGACCGTTGCTCTTTCTGACGAATTCCCGAATTGACGGTTAGAGCATTGTCGTGAACGCGCGTTTAAGAGCGTCTTTTCATCAAGGGGTTCATGAGGTTTTTGTGGTTTCTTCTGGTCGAGCTTGCTCTCTTGCAGAAGGCTCGGAGACGGCTTTCTGGGAAAGGGTCTTCTCAGCTGGCGGCACTTTCTTCCCAAAGGCTTCAATGAATTTGACTGTGTCTTTTTCTGTGAAGAATTTTTGAATGTCCATCGCTATGCCTCTCTTGGCTGCTTGCACACCTTCAATGTAGAAGGCTTCTTCTGGCATCGCGATTTCAACCGTTGTTTTCTTTATCTTCACATTGAATTTTGACACATCAACTGAGGGAATTCGGCGGTGAATCAAAGAGTCCAGTTTCTCTCTAACTGTGTCAAGTTTCTTTTGAACCGTAATCTCATACACGAGGGTTTTGCCGGCTAACGGGGGGTTAAAGTCAAGCTGGACTCTACCCGCACCAATAGTTCTGACTATGGCTAGTTTGCCTTCGAATTCCACTCGCATTCCAAGTTGAGGTGTTATGTTCTTAGCCGTCAGCCGTCTTAGGGGAACCAACCTTACCTTTTCGGGATCGCGGTTTCCAAATGCTTTGTCAGGTGGAATCTCGACTGGTGTGGATTTGCCCAGTTCTAGATTGAGAAGGCTCTCGTCTAAGGCTTTAAGAACCCAGCCTTCGCCTATGACTACGAGATTAGGTTCGTAGATTTCGCCTTCCTTGTACAATTTCTCTTTCTTAGCTAAGTCCTCTTTTGTTGTGTCGTAAACCTCTCCTGTCTCCTTAACTCTGGCAATGAAGTCAATGGTCACGAAGTCTCCTTTTTCAAATGGCATTAGCTGTCACCTCGCGGTTCTCTATACATTATCACATTCACTTTTAAACTTTAAACAGCCCCATGAAGAATGTTCAACGCTTTGTCGGTTAGCCTCTTGCTTTCGCCCTTCGATATCTTGGTAACCATAGCTCTTATCGCATCAATGATTTCTGGAATGTGCACACTGTGAGGATCTATTGTTTGAGTCAGCAATAGTTTTCCGTCAGAAACTTCCACGTGCTCTTTCCAAACACATACTTCATACACATCACCAGATGAAGGTCGGGCTCTTCTGAAAAACTCAAAAATAGAGTCTGTCGACGACAAACCTTCCTCGCTGCTTACTACGAGGATCCTAGAGTCTCTTGTGAGCGTTCTCAGCGCATCTTCTACTTGAACTCTCTCAGCTAGCCTAGCAAGAACCGACTGTACATCAAGAAGTATAGATGGAACTCTGACTGAAGACAACGAGAGATTCAATTCGCCAAGCATCTGTCTGATTTCCCATCTGATTCGTTCAAGGGTCATAGGATGTTCCGGAACTATGGAGTCAACCGGTCCCTGCTGAGTTCTCATAGTCTCAGAACCCGCTCGTACCATGTGGCATGAAACCTCCTCAACACCAAACTCTCGAGCAAGAGGCAGCAGAGTCCTCGCGACTGAAACAGCTAAGGGGCTGGCTATTCTGACGTACCTCGCTTTTCTCGCCTTTCCAAAATCCAACGCTGATAAGAATGTAGGTATATCTGAAGTAGCAGGGTCTTCGCCTGCTTGAAAAATAGCTTTCACATCGCTCTTCTGGTAAAACCTTTCCTTGTTTTGCTTTCCAACACCCGAAGGCGCACAATCCACCACTACCATAGCCTTTTCCAAAAGCGATTCGACTGAATCTTCAACTGAAACGCCAGCTTTCTCAAATGCATTCATATCATGAGGGTTTGTGCAATAGATTGCATGCCCAATCCTAGATGCAAGATAGGCTGAAAAATCAGGTTGATTCAGAGCTATACCCACAACCTTCATGTCTTCTTGGCAGGAGATTGCATGAGCTATCCTTCTTCCCTGCGAGCCGAATCCAAACAAGGCGACGGGTATACTATCCCTCAAAGTAGTCACCTCTTGCTCCTAAACTAAGCCCAGTCTTACTTCGACTTTCTATGTGACTAAGAGCTTCATTAAGATATCTTGCGCTCTATGACTGCGGTAACAATTATTACGTGGCGCATTTGACTATAGTGCTTGTGTGAGGGGCACACTATGGATAACGTATGGCTGGGCACCTCAGGCTGGTCTTACAAGGAATGGATTGGGCCATTTTATCGAGAGGGCGAGAAGAGCATGCTAAATGCGTATTCTCGAGTCTTCAAGACTGTAGAAATCGACTCCACGTTTTATCGGTATCCAACTAAAGGCATGATTTTTGGCTGGCTGAGGTATACGCCGCAAGACTTCGTATTCGCAGCCAAACTGCCCCAGATCGTCACTCATGAGAAGAAGCTTGACCCAGTAAAAGGCGTGGAAGCAGATCTGAACAAGTTTCTGGAGTTGATGGAGCCGCTGCAGTTCAATGGTAAACTCGCTTGTCTACTGGCTCAGCTGCCACCTGGTTTAAAGCTTAACCTCAACCTGCTCGAAAGCTTCTTTGCCTTATTTCCAACTCAGTTTAGATTAGCCGTTGAGTTTCGTCATCCTTCTTGGCTTAGTCCTGAGGTGCTTAAGCTTTTGGAGAAGTATCAAGTAGCCTACACTGCGGTGGACGAGCCTTTGCTTCCTCCGGATGTGCATGTTACAAGCGATTTTTCGTATATTAGATGGCATGGTAAAGGTGAGTCGCCATGGTATGATTATCACTACAAGACTGATGAACTGAAGCCTTGGGTGCCAAAGGTGAAGGCAGCGGCGCAGAAATCCAAGAAAGTCTTCGGTTACTTCAACAATCACTATCATGCTTATGCTGTTAAGAATAGTCTTGAAATGGCTGAGATGTTAGAGCTCATAACCAAAGAGCAGAAGATTGTGAAAGATAGGGTTGGCACCTATCTGGAGGCTAAGCTGAAGGCGCCTCCGCCCAAGCCTTCTATGGAGCTGACTGCGTTTATGCCAGAGAGAATCGCTCGGATGAATCTGGATGACCTGCTCAAGGTTTTCATGGATGATAACCGCATCAAAAGGGCTAAGGAAATAAAGGACAGCGAAGTGTCCATTGAACATGCGTCTGAGGACGGCGTGAAAGCTAAAGTGCGTCAGTATCATGTTTCAATTGATGTGCCAAGGCGTCTTGTTTTGCACGATTGTCCAGATTGGAGCCGATGTGCGCCTATTAGGCAGTTTTGCAAGCATGTGGGCAAGGTGATGATGGATGTTTCTGAAGATGTCTCAGTTGGTATTTTGAAGAAAATGGGTTCTGAAAGGGAGAAGTGGGAGTTTAAGCCTTACGTGGGCTGAAACCAAGCTTTAGAACGCTGAAGGGTAAAAATGCTCCATGTTATGGCTGTGTCTTAGGTTTCTGAATGCTTCTCTTAGGCTGCGCAAGCACCACGGGTTTGTTGAGTATGTGAGGGTAAGGTGCAACAAGGGTTATAGTCCTCTGTTGTGAGTTTACAATAATGAACAAGACTATGGGAAAGGCTATCGAGGTTTATCTGAAGAGCGTGGCTGTGCCTGTTGGTATAGAGGAAGCTTACTACTTGATATGTTCAGGTCACGAATGCACGAGAAAGCCTGCAGCTTTTGCCAAGGTTGATAGGGTGTTGTCAGAAGCAGACAGAAGCCTCTTTGATGTTGTGCGGACAGTCGCCAAAGAAAAGGGAGAAGATGTCAGGGTTTATGATTTGTCTACTTTCAGAGGAAGGTTCATGGCTCGGCTGAAAGGTGTTCACTCGACTCCGACTGTCATAATAGATAATCATCGAATTGAAGGCGCCATTACGAAGGATAGGTTGCTTCAATGTTGCGAATGAGCCTATCATTAGTTGCTGAGACATTGATGTAGCTTAACACTGCTGTTGCCACTAGTTGCACACACGCTCTATTTCGCTGTGTTTCCAGACTGTGAAGATTATTATTCATTGCCTAATGTTTTTAGGCAACATTATGCGTTTAGGTAAGGCATTTCAAGTATTGGGGATTTGCACCATTGGAAAAACTCGTTCAGTACATGGTTCGCAACTATGTTAAAGGAGACGAGGTTGCTCTGGCGAGAATTTTCAGTGAATGTTTTGAGCCTGTGACGGCTAGGAGGATTTTGGAGTGGTATCGAGCTAATCGTGTTCGTCCTGAGAACCTCTTTATAGGCGTTGTCGATGGAGAACCTGTGAGCAGTGTAGAAGTGGTTTCCAAGCAGATTAATCACGGTGGTGGCGTTTACCTAGAAACCGCTGGAATCTCAGGTGTCTGCACAGATTCCGACTACCGATGCAGGGGCATAGTCTCTAATCTTATGAAATCTGCTCTGGAGAAGAGTAAACAGCAGGGACTTTCGAATGCTTCACTTTACACTGGACTAGACATTCCTGCTCACAGAATATATGAGCGGCTGGGTTTTGTCGATGTGGCAACTTGGCGCGTCTACTCAAAGTACATTGATTACCCTTCTGTTTTCGCTCGTTGGGTTAGGCAACTCAATCGCTCTTTGAAGGATTCCAAGATTGCGAGCCGAAAACTGGAGGGCTGGGAAAAAGCCGTAGTGATTCAACTGAAAGATGTTGGTACGTTATCATTTAGGGTTAGGAAAAACCACTTCCAGAAACTGACCAAACCACCTAAACGAGTTGACATTGAGTTTTCCACAGACTTAGAGACCTTCATCAAAATAAGACGAGGCGTTATTCAATGGGAAGACGCAGTCAAAGACAAGAGACTGATTATAATCAAAGGCGACGTAGCTGACATCGAGATGTTCAAGCGCATACTGCGCTGGAGGTGGGACGACTAGAATGGATTTCAAAGTACGCTCAGCAACGATGCAGGACAGAGGTCAGTTGCTGCAGCTTTACAACAGCTTCACAGAACAGCACGTTGGCTCAGTACTAAGAAATCTAAAATCGTTCACACGTAAGCTTCGCAAGAAAGAAAACCTAAACTATGTTGCATTAGACAGCCAAAACAGGATTGTGGGCTATGTTCATGCTAGTTTGAACAAGAGAAACAACATTGGTGAATTCGGAGAGATAATAGTCGACCCGCGGCATGATTGGGAAAAAATCGCTCTACTGCTCGCAGAAACAGTGAATTCAATCTTTGTTCAGAAAAAGGCGTCAGCCATATCTGCTGGTTCTTTGCGAAATCCTATCTTCGAAAGAATATTCCCAAAACTGGGGTTCCTTGAATCCGAATCGAAAGGCGTATTCATGTACGCAGTCTTGGATGCTCCAAAGCTGCTAGATGAGCTTTCGCCCATGTTTGCAAATCGTCTAAAACGGGTTGAGAACTGGAATGGTTTGGCGCAGTTGGAGTGCGGTGGACACAGCCTCTTCCTCCAAAGAACTAAAGACAATATACAGCGAATCGTTTGGACAAACCAGCGCGTTGACTTCAAAATCAAACTTGATGCATCTACACTGACTAAACTATTGTTCGGAGTTGCAGACGCAATCGAATGCCGCAGGAACAATCAATTAGTGCTGGAAACAACCTTAGACGCGAGCACTACAGATAAACTGCTCAAAGCAATGTTTCCTCAAGTTCATTTTCTCATAATGGACTACTGGTAACGTTGAAGCAATCACGCGGACCATATGTGATTCGGCATTGGACACAGGCTGACATTGACTACGTTGAACAGTCTGTGAACAGGGAAGGCTGGGGGCACACAAGACGCGATGTGGAAAGATGCTGGAGCCTTGAACCCAAAGGCTGTTTCATAGCTGTGCTTGACAACAAGCCTGTTGGACACGTTTTCTCAGTCTGCTATGGCAAGATTGGCTGGATAGGGCTCTTAATCGTCAACTCTGAGATGCGAGGGCAAGGTATAGGCTCAACGCTAATGACAGCTGCTATCAAATACGTACAAGCCGTAGGGGCGAAGGCAATAGAGCTGGAAGCCGTGGAATCGGCGGTTCCGCTCTACAGGAGTCTTGGTTTCGTCGAAGAGTTTGACTCGCTTCGGTTTGTTGGGCAGTTGCAGCCAAGAAGAAAGTATGAATCGAACAATGAAGCGACGTTCCAAATGAGAGAAGATGACTTGAACGCTATTGCAGAATTCGATTCTGAATACTTTGGCGCTAATCGTTTGTCTGTTCTGAAAAAACTGCATACTGATCAACCACATTACTGCTTTGTCGCTGGACACAGCCGGAATGTGTCTGGTTATATCATGGCTAGAAAAACCCAAGACGGCTTTTGGATAGGTCCATGGGTCTGTAAAACCAGTGAAACAGCACAGCTTCTGTTCAATGCATTAACCGATATCATTAAGGAGGAAGATGTTGAACTTCGTGTGGGCATGCCCGTATTGAACAAAAACGGAAGAAGGCTCATGGAAAAATTAGGCTTCAAGCTGATAGGCAAGAGCATACACATGATTTGGGGAAAGAGGAGAGGCAAGGGCGACGCTACGGGAATCTACGGCATAGGTGGACCAGAAAAAGGGTAGCACAAGCGCAAAAACCTTGAAGAGATCTCTGAACTACAGTCTAATCTCAATCCCTTATGTCTAGAGTTGGAGAGGCTTATGAATACGCCTACAGCCAGATACGCCATTGTTCGACCTGTGCCCGATTCCTACGACCGTTGCATCAGGACAAGCAAGGAAAGAATAGATGTAGCTCTGGCAAAGAGACAGCATGCAGAATATTGTGAAACTCTACAGAAACTTGGACTGAAACTCATCTGGGCAAAAGGAGACAATGCTCTTCCAGACAGTTGTTTTGTCGAGGACACAGCAGTAGTCTTAGGTGAGAAGGCAGTTATCTGCAACATAAAAGTGAAGTCTAGAGCAAAAGAAGTTGTCGAAGTTGCCAAGACTCTGGAGAAACTTAAGAAAACATACTACGTTAAACCGCCTGCCACTATTGACGGCGGAGATGTCCTCAAAATCGACGACAGAATATTCGTGGGACTCACAGCTCGCACCAACATGTACGCCGTAAACCAGCTCAAAGAGATTCTGCAGAACGATGGCAGTGAGGTAGTTCCGGTAAAGATTCGCAATGTGCTTCATCTAAAGTCTGCATGCACGTATCTTGGAGACAATTATGTCGTGTTTTCGGAAGGCTGCTTCGACCCAGATGTTCTTCATGGCGTCAGCAAGCTTATGGTAGCCAGAGGAGAGGAGTACGCTGCAGATTGCTTAGCCGTAAACGGAACGGTTTTGACGGCAATTGGTTATCCTAGGACCAAGAAACTCATAGAAAACGAAGGATTCAATGTCAAGGAGCTGGATGTGTCGGAATTCCGCAAAGGAGACGGCGCTGTAACATGTCTATCCATACTGCTCTAACAACATCTCAACAATATGTGCCGAAAGAGGCAAAAAGCGTATATACATTTGCATAACAGAGGAAAGCGAGGAATTAAACGTGATTTTCCGGGCTTAGCTCGATTCGATGATGAAAGCCGACATCGGGTTGAGAAAGCCCTCAATGAACGAAGGCAATGATTCTGAGAATCTTCCAAACTGCAACTGCTGCAGTTGCTCGCAGAACTGTATAAAATTCCATAGTCAAATGAGTGCGTGCGTAGGTTCGCGTCTTTGCCGTGAAGATTATCCCTTAAAGAATCATCAAGTCCATCAACAAGAAAAGATATGTTGATCCAGAGATGGCTAGATAATTAGTTCTCCAATGCTTCTCGGATAATACGTGAGTAGCTCCATTCCGCCGTCTGTCACCAGCACAGTGTCAGAATGTCTAAATCCACCATAATCAAGCTCGTAGATTCCAGGCTCACAGCTCACAACCATTCCTGCACGCAAAGGCTCATTGTTGCCGATGTCCAACCAAGGCGGCTCATGTCCCTCTAAACCTAAGCCATGACCCGTATGATGCCTAACGAGACTCATCAAGCCGGCTTTCTTGAACACATCTATTGATGCGCTGTCAATGTCGCTGCATCTGGCGCCAGGTTTGAAAGCTTGGAAAGCAGCTTCCTGCGCTTTCACCATCACATCAAAGTATTTCTTCTGTTTCTCAGCTGGCTTTCCGACAACCATTGTTCTCTCCAATTCACAAGTGTAGCCTCCGATGTCTACTCCTGCTTCAGCGATGACGATGTCACCTTTCTTGATTAGGCGCCTTGTAGCCATTGAATGCGGTATCGCACTCATCTCGCCGATTTGACCTCGGAAAACCGCAGACACAGGGAAGATGCCGCGCTTTGGCACATAATGTGAACCAAGACTCTTCTTCATTATCCTAGAGGTCTCGCTTGCAGCTGCCAACTCCACCTCAACATCCCACAAGTCTTCCTGAGTGTATTCCTGCATCAAGGAAACAGCCAAATTCGCCCATTTGGCACTCTCTCTTATCAAAGCAATCTCACTTTGAGACTTCACAAGGCGCATAGACCATATCAAATCAGACATATCCACAAATCTCGCGCCTTTCAACTTCTTTGTCAGTGGCGGACCCTTGTAACCCCACAAAGCCAATGCGCCCGCTTTGCTATCCGTTCCAATACGCTTCTTCGCCAATCCCATGTCAGTTAGAAACTGAGCAAAATACTCAATTGGGTGCTTCTCTCCCGGATAGTCCATGTACGTCTTCACACCTTTAATAATCGCTGT